>JBFXAV010000107.1:0-7454 GCA_050183935.1 Candidatus Korobacteraceae bacterium
TGATCTCCTGTTCCGCGCGTTGTTGGCCTGCGGCGATCAGGATTGTCCGAGCGCTCGTCCCGCGCCTGCAAACAACCGCTTCATGGCACGGATTACCATCCGCACCATCAGGAGCAACCCCACAATCCCCAGAATCACGATCGTGAGCGCGACGTAGGGATAGGCAGTCGCCAGCCACGTAGTTCCGATGGCAACGCCATCCTCCGCGAGGCTCAGCAGTGTGTTCGACACTGGTTCTGGAGAAGGAGTCACCGCCGCTCGTGCCGTGATCTTGCCGCTGTGCGCCGCGAACGCAATCAGGCTGGCCGCCAGAGTGCTAGCCAGTTGTCCGCCGGGTGAAAGGCTGGTGGTTGCCGCGTAGGTAAGAACAGCAGCGACCGGAACGCGAACAAACGTGTGCAGCGCATTCCAGACAAGATCAAAGAGCGGAATCTTGTCGGCGACAAACTCCACCAGAAATAAGGCCACACAGGCGCCAATCACCCACCAGTTATCGAGCGCGTGCAACGCAGGTGGAAGGTCCACGACTTGGTAGTGACCCAGCAGCGCCAGCGTGGCCACCGTCGCATAGACGTTCAACCCGGCCGCAAAGCTGGCGCCCGCCATCATGGCAACGATTTCGCCGTTGCTGAATCCCATCGCCGGTGCCTGACTCTACACAACAAGAACGAGCGAATAAAGCGTACCATCCTTACCCGAATGCAAAATTCATTCGTGCACTAAAATCTGCTGCCAACCCATCATGGACACCATTGGCAAGCCATCTACGCTCCAGGCCATACTTCGCCAGCTCTGTCCTCGCTGCCGCAGCGGCAAAATCTTCCGCAGCTCCATCTTCTACGGGCTCGCGCACATGTACGAGCGCTGCCCCGTTTGTTCACTCAAGTACGAGCGCGAACAGGGATACTTCCTCGGAGCCATGTACATCAGCTATGGCCTTGCGCTGGTCACTATTGTCATTCTCGGGAGCCTTGCTCTGGTGGCTTACCCGTTGGCCTTTCGATCGCATTATGATCGGAACGCTGCTGCTCTTTCTCCCGTTCATCATCCCGCTCACTTTGTTCTCCCGGGTGCTCTTCATCCACCTGGACCAGAGCATCGATCCCGCAAGCGAAGATTCGCGTTGATCCACGAACTCTTGGCTATCTGCTTTATTCCCAGCAAATCATTCGCGTTCCGGTTAACCTTCGAAACTAACAATTCCGGCTAGTCAATTTCCTCTAGTGTTTCCGCTTGACACCTTTGGTTAACCCGCGTAATTACTGTGCCGCAATCGCACTGCGCTTTTCGCAATTGTGATTGTCCTTCAATCAAGACTCTTCACGGCCAATTAGAACTTCGGCTCCGCATTTCGGCCACACCCAGGTTTCGGCTACCACCCCAGGTTTCGGCCTCAAACTTCGTTCGGTCGCTCGTGTCACGATCTTTTTAATTTTCTCGTGAGGCGAGCGAGCGCTGTGAATGGATGCTAGTTGCAGAAGTAGTGACTAGACTCTGTAACCCTTTAACCAGCCAAAAGGAGAACTTCGTCATGCGAAATCGCAAAGCGCTTACTTCGGTAGTGCTGATTCTGGCAGCGGTTGTGCTCGCGCTCGGCAGCGCGCCAGCCGCCGCGCAGATCAATATGGCCATCGGTCCTGCCGTGCAAAATGGAACAGCAGCATATTCGGCAACGGGACGCAGCTCAGACGTGTGCCTCGCCGTGTACCTTCTGGATGACACCGGCTATCTCCACTTCCTGCGTTACCGCCTGGTGAAAGCGTTCCAGACGGTGGGAGTGGTTACAGGAACGTTCGTCCCGGTCTTTGTTACCTATACTCCTGTGGCAGCTCCATTCCCTGTCCAGCGCTGCGCCGGCGGCCCGCAGGCAAATAACCTCGTGAGCAATGAGGCCTTCCTGCCGCAGCTCTATGTCGTCTTCGCGCCTACCGGCACGGTGACGGAAATTTCCGTGAACAACCTAAACTTCGCCTCCATCATCCAGATCCAGCGGCAAATCGGAGTTTTGGCTGGAACAGCCCAGGCAAATGGCTGCGCTGGCGGTTGCGGCAGTAACGAACAGACCAACTCCAACACACTGGCACAGCTTCAGGAACAGTTTGCCGCCATCTTCCAGAAGAACGTCAACAACAACTACGTCAACACCGCAGTTGGTTTTGGCGGCTTTGAAGTTCCGTGGCAGCCGACCTTCCCTGCTGCTCTGTTGAATGCACAGACGAGTTGCGGCGCTCCCTACGCCCAAAACGGCGGCACGGGGTCTACCTGCAGTCCGCCTCTGCAGGGAAGCGGAGCGTTTAGCGGGCAGTCGTTCTGAAGTATCCGGCCAGAAGTAGCAGAACAGCAGAACAGAAGGCGGGCCTCCCCTCGGCCCGCCTTTCGTCTGTACAAAAAGCCTGGTGTTCCGGGTTTCTGCGACGGCTGAGGTATGCTCTTTGCCATGGACGTCGTTCACCTGACCCGTCAGTTAGTGGATATTGAGTCAACCACCGGCAACGAGCGCAGCGTGGGGGAGTTCCTGCTGGATTATCTTTCCGCCCTTGGCTACCACACGCGCGCCGTTCCGGTGGAGGCCACGCGCTTTAATGTGCTGGCAGTACCGCCAGAGCAGCAACAGCCCGCCGTGTTCTTCTCCACTCACATGGACACGGTTCCGCCGTTCCTACCTTCATCTGAAGACGACTCACGGATTTACGGACGCGGCACGTGCGACGCTAAGGGAATTATCGCGGCACAAATCGGGGCCTCAGAGCAGTTGCGGCGCACAGGACACGCCGCCGGATTGCTGTTCCTGGTTGGCGAAGAGCGTGACAGCCTGGGAGCGCGGGTCGCCAACCAGCAACCATCGCCGGGAGCACGCTTCCTTATCAATGGAGAACCTACGGAGAACCGTCTTGTGCTGGCCTCCAAGGGAGCATTGCGCGTGCAACTGACTGCGAAGGGCCGAATGGCGCACTCGGCATACCCGGAGCTGGGCGAGTCGGCAATTGACAAGCTGCTGGAGGCGCTCGGTCGCCTTCGCTCCTTGCCCCTGCCAGTCAATCCGGACGTCGGCCCTACGACCATGAACATCGGACTTATCGAGGGAGGCCGGGCGCCCAACGTGATTCCCGACCATGCTCGCGCGCAACTGCTCTACCGGCTGGTGGCTCCAGCGGAAGAGCTGCGCCGCCAGATTGTCGAAACCGTGGGAGCACTGGCAGAAGCAGAGTTCGTGCTGGAAATTCCTTATGTACGGTTGCGGAGTCTTGATGGCGTTCCTACCATGGTTGCGGCGTTCACGACGGATATACCTGCGCTGAGCAACTGGGGTGAGCCGTTGCTGTTAGGGCCTGGGTCCATTCACGTAGCCCACACCGAACGCGAGCACGTGGAGAAGGCTCAACTGCACGATGCCGTGCGTCTGTATTCAGAAATAGCGCAACGCCTGCTTTCTTAGCCTGCTCTGAACCTGGTTCGTTGTCCCAAAAGCTACTCCTACGAAATCTACAGCCACGTTGCTGCTGGTAAACTGGGAGTTTTATGACCATTATGACGAACTCTCTGACGAATGCTTCCTCGGCTTACCTGCGCTCTGCCATGCACCAGCCGGTGCGCTGGCATGAATGGGGAGAGGAGGCCTTTGCCCTCGCGCAACGCGAGAACAAGCCCATTCTGCTGGACATCGGGGCAGTGTGGTGCCACTGGTGTCACGTGATGGACCGCGAATCCTACGAGAGCCCCGAGGTCGCCGAGATCATCAACGAGCACTACATTGCGGTGAAGGTGGATCGCGACGAGCGCCCCGATGTGGACAGCCGCTATCAGGCTGCGGTTTCCGCCATGACGGGACAGGGGGGCTGGCCACTCACGGCATTTCTTACTGGCGACGGCAAGCCGTTCTATGGGGGCACGTACTTTCCTCCTGTGGAGAATTTTGGCCGTCCCAGCTTCAGCCGCGTTTTGCTGACCATTGCTAACGCCTACCGCGAGAAGCGGGATGAAGTAGTACGACAAGGTGAAATCGTCCTGACCACCATCAACAACGCTGAGGGGTTCGCGGGGAAAGCGGCGGACAGCGTTCCCGCCGGCATTGTGGAAAGCATGGCGCAGACGGCGAAGCAGCTTTTTGACTCAGTGCACGGCGGCTTTGGATCAGCACCCAAGTTCCCGCATCCTTCCGCTCTCGATCTGCTCACGCATGCATACGCTCGCAGCGGCGACGCAGAACTGCGCCAGGTAATAACGCTCACGCTGGAACGCATGGCGCGTGGCGGGGTGTACGACCAGCTTGCGGGAGGATTTCACCGTTATTCAGTTGACGAGCGCTGGGTGGTTCCGCACTTCGAGAAGATGGCTTATGACAACTCCGAGCTGCTGAAGAACTACGTGCACGCTTACCAGGCCACGGGCAATCCGTTCTTTGCGGCGGTGGCGCGAGACATTATCCGCTGGATGGATGCATGGCTCAGTGACCGCGAAAAGGGTGGATTCTACTCGTCACAGGATGCCGACTATTCGCTCGAGGACGATGGCGACTACTTCACCTGGACACTGGCAGAAGCGCGCGAGGTTCTGGCAGAAGAAGAACTCAGGGTTGCGAGCCTCTACTACGACATTGGCGAGGCCGGCGAGATGCACCACAATCCCGCCAAGAATGTTTTGTTTGTGCGCACCAGCGTGGAAGACATTGCGGTTCGGCTGGGCATGCAGCCGGAGCGTGTTGCGGCCCTGCTCGATTCGGCCAAGGCGAAGATGTACACGGCTCGGCTAAGGCGTCCTACGCCATACGTGGACAAGACTGTTTACGTGAATTGGAATGCGCTGTGCATATCGGCATACCTGCAAGCTGCGAAGGTGTTCTCCGATGACGATACCCGGCACTTTGCGCTGCGCTCGCTCGATCGGATACTGGCCGAGGCCTGGGATCCGGATCGCGGAATGCGACATGTGATTGCGTACTCCGATCCCAAGGCGAGTGGACGCACCGTCCCTGGAATGCTGGATGATTATGCCTTTACCGTGGCTGCCTGCCTGGATGCATACGAAGTGACAGATGACATGAGTTACTTCAATTTTGGACGCAGGATTGCCGATGCGATGCTTGAGCGTTTTTACGATGCGACCGGTGGCGGCTTCTTTGATACGGAACCACCGATGGAGGGGGATGCTAACGCTACGCTGGGCGCCTTGCGCACACGGCGCAAGCCCTTCCAGGACTCACCCACCCCGGCAGCGAACAGCGTGGCTGCCATCGTGCTCCTGCGCTTGCACAGCCTTACGAATGAGGGTTCCTATCACGATAAGGCAGAACAGACGCTGGAGATTTTTGCCGGCTCTGCACAGCAATATGGGATCTATGCCGCAACCTATGGAATTGCGGCGGTGTGGCTGCTCCATGGTTACTCCCAGGTGGTGGTGATCGGTAATGACGAACAGGCCGATCAGCTCTACGCGGCAGCGGTGGCGCCGTTTGCGGCGAACAAAATGGTGCTACGCGTACGGGATAATGAGGTGACGCCACACTCCCTGCCGCCCGCGCTGGCCGTAACCATCCCGGCACTCGCGAGCACAACCCGGGGCCAGAGCGTGGCGGTGCTGTGCGCCAACTTCACCTGCATGCCCCCGATTGGTGATCCGGATGAACTGTCGAAGACTTTGGCGGGCAAGCGTTAGCGCTGGCCTTGCCGTCAGGTGACTAGCGTAATGGGTTACCGATTACCCTCGCCATCTTTCCCCATCCCTGGAGCAGAGCTATTGTGGGCGCATTCAGGCCCAATCCTAACAATGGCTGCGGGCGCGGTAACTTTCTACATCGCTGGATTCGACATCCGGCTCCGCGCCGAACCAAGATGGAAGAAACGATGCATCACGGAATTCGCCACACCCTCTACCTTGCTTTCGGCTTCTGGCTTGCACGGACCATTTTCCGCCGGACACCGTTGACGGTAGACCCCATGACGCGGCTGCGAAACGCTGGGCTCTAAAGACTTCTGACTGACCCGCATCCACCTGCGGCTTGCGTTCTCCTGCTTACACTCGCCAGCTTGCTCACTTTCCTTTATTCATTCCTGTCTTCGCGCTTTTCCACTGCTATGATGACTACGCTTTGCAAGCCGCAAGGCCTGCGGAGTAGCCTGTGTGCCATGTCGGCATTAATTTGGCGGCGCTAATTTCGTAGATCGTCCTTTACTGCGGGGCAACCCTTTGGCTGCGGGTTGCATCTCTCTGTGCTGCCGCACCCCCGGAAAACAAGTCTTCCAGGGTTTCCTGCCAGTTGATTCGGTTGGGCGCACAAATTGGAACAGCGCCTGAAGGATCCCCTTGGCTGTCGCGTATCCAGATTCAGGAGAAAACATCTCGCAAATGCAGAAACTGCCGGATCGCGCACGAAGACGTCGGTGGCGCTGTACAAGCATGCGCTTCCTCATATTGCTACTGGTACTGGCGCCATGGACCCTTTTGCAAACTCAGTCGCCCATTTCCTCGCGGTTGAAGCAACTCAGCCTGGAGGAACTCGGCGGGCTGCAAGTGGTCACTGCATCGAAGGCGCCGCAGGAGGTGTTGCGGACTCCCGCCGCCGTTTACGTGATTACCCAGGAAGACATTCAGCGATCCGGCGCCACCAATCTACCGGACATCCTGCGTCTGGCCCCAGGTGTGGAGGTGGCGCAGATCGA
Organism: Candidatus Korobacteraceae bacterium; assembly: GCA_050183935.1. Lineage (GTDB taxonomy): Bacteria > Acidobacteriota > Terriglobia > Terriglobales > Acidobacteriaceae > DASZRZ01. The sequence continues at coordinate 6,657 of JBFXAV010000107.1, forward strand.
CAGCTCCAAATATTCCGTGGGCATTCGCGGATTTGGCAGCCGGCTGGCGCGAGCGGTTCTGGTGTTGATTGACGGGCGCTCGGTATATACGCCCTTGTTCGCGGGCGTTTACTGGGAGATGCAGGACACCCTCATCAACGACATTGACAGGATCGAAATCATTCGCGGCCCAGGAGCAACCATCTGGGGATCGAACGCGGTCAACGGTGTGATTAACATCATTACCAAGAGCTCTCGTGAGACCCAGGGGACCATGATTCGCGCAGGTGGCGGCAATGTAGAGCAAGGATTTGCCAGCGTGCGTCACGGCGGCTTATACCGGGACGCTTCCTACCGGGTATGGGCCCGGGGATTTACGCGTGGTTCCCAGTTTCATCCCGATGCACGCAATTTCGATGATTGGCGCCGCGGGCAGTTCGGGTTCCGAACCGACATGAGTCTTGGCTATAGCGACACCTTGAGTGTCATGGGAGATTACTACACCAGCGATGTCGGGCAGAGCCTGAACGTCAGTACATATTCTCCTCCGGCCATAACCGCCATTGACCGCAATGTCGCGCTTTCCGGAGGGAACGTTGTCGCGCAGTGGAAGCGGGTGCTGGACGCCAACTCGGACATTACGGTGCAGGCCTATTTCGACCGTACGAACCGTAAGGACATCAACTTTCAAGAAGTACGCAACACTTTTGACGCTGATTTTGTACACCACATCAACAGATCATGGTTTGACTTCAGTTGGGGCGCAGGCATCCGCACCAGCCCGTCGGAATTCACGCGGGTGGTGCCGACCGAGATCGG
>JBFXAV010000108.1:0-7446 GCA_050183935.1 Candidatus Korobacteraceae bacterium
CCATTCACCACGATGGGATCGGCGGATGCAGGTACAACCAGTAGAAGGGCAGCAAGGAAGAGCAAAAAGAGTCTCATGGGGATGTCACCGCAAAACAGCAAATTAGAGTCGCCTGATCTTCCACCAAAGCGAGAAGCCGACGCAAATTACCGGCGGTGATTACCAAGGTAATAAACCAAAATCCAACGCGATCTTGCTTGCTCACTATCATGCCATTCTTAAGAAAGGGCAAAACTACTTGCTCTAGTGCTTCACATAGCTGCAAGATATTTCACTCCGCCGCTATGCTGGGTACTACTTTTCGCGCCGCAAAAATCGCTGAACTCATTGTGGCCCCTAGGGCTTCGGGCTGAAATTCCAACCAGTTACTTCGGCAAACAACGTGCTGGCTGGCACCGGAGGTGTTGTCTGCCCGCGATCCCTGGACTTGCGGGGCAATGCCTGACCTGGAAGCATGTGTGGTCGTTGGACCGCAAACTGACTTCCAAAGGAGAAGGAATGGACTCCCGGAAGCATTCTAGTCAGCGAGGCGTCACGCTTCTGTTGCTGATGCTGTCGATCATCGTGCTCTTCGCAATTGCCGCTATGGCGGTTGACCTGGGCATTCTGTACACCGCGCGCACCAGCGCGCAACATGCGGCAGATGCAGCTGCGCTAGCCGGAGCTTTCACGTTTGTCAATACTCCCACTGCCATACAGCCCCAGGCGGCACAAACAGCCGCTGCGTCTGTCGCTTCCGGCAACAGCATCCTGAACCAGGCCGTCCAAATCGACCCGGCCACCGATGTGCAGGTGGATGAGGCAAATCGGCTCGTGACCGTTACGGTCCGTCGCCAGGGAGCTACCGGCATCTCCACCTACTTCGCGCGAGCGTTCGGAATCGATACCGCCGATGTTGTGGTGCGCGCCACTGCGGAGGCCTCCAGCCAGAGCACCGGTTCCCGCTGCATCAAGCCGATCTACATTCCGAACACCGTTTACAGTAACCTGCCTCCGGCAGACGCCTGCGAGCAAGGGGAGGTTTTGTTCGATGCCAACGGAAATCTAACAGCTTTCGGAGCTTCCAAGATCGGGGGCTGCGCTCTGGTTCGTCCCACTGTGCCGAGTGCTACTCCTGCTCCGGGGCAGTTTTATTCACTGGACTTGGGAACCGGAGCCGAGACCTATCGCTGCGTGTGGTCTTCGTGCCTGAGCGATCCTAGTTGCAATGCTGACATTCAAGCAGTGCAATGCGGCAATACCTATCCTGTTAAGACCGGCAACATGAACGGTCCCACACGCGACGGTGTCGCCGGCCTGATTGGAGATACGCCGGACCAGTGGCTTGATGTTGGACAGTATCGCGACGCGTCGGGTGTGGTATGGGATACCAGCAAATCCCTTTCCACCGCGCCCGTTTGGGACAATTGCACTCAGCAGGTCGTCACCAACCGGGGAAACGGCGGCCCGGGCAACCACATTAGGGACGTCAAGATCATTGGTTTTGCTCAGATGTTCGTCAACGGAATGAGCAATCAGAACGGTTGTGGTGCTGGGGGCGGTACCGGCGGCAATGACTATGTAAAAATCAACATGGTTTCGCCCACCGGTTGTGGAACCTCCCAGAATGGTGGTGGTGAAGTAGAGGAGACGTTTTCCAGTGGTCCGGGCGGAGTTCCTGTTCGGCTGGTGCGCCCTCCTTCTGGTTCATAAGCTGTAGCGGCATTGCAGCCTGCTGTATTTCCCGGGCTGATTTTGAGCTGATCTTTGCTATCTGCCCTACGGAGCTGCTTCGACCTTCAGCTGGCTGAGGATATTGTGATCCTATAGTCTGCCTACGATCAGTTTTCCTCTACCACTACACAGAGGGCTGCGCATGGGCCAGAGCGTTCGGTCCAGAGCATATAGATGCTGGCGAAAAATGGCTCTCACAAGCCAATGGAATCCCCCTCTACATCGGCGAATGCCGCGCTTTGCGGCTGCGCAAACGTCACATTGCCGGCATTGCTCTCGATGCGGCCACATTTGTTGCAAAACGTTTCATCCATTATTTACCCAGCCGGAACGTCGAGCTACTCCAAGTAGCTGAAAATGCTGGAGTGTTACACCGCTTTCTGACGCGGTGCAGCCTCGACGTGTGGCACGGGAGTTGCACTAAGACAGCGGCTACCGTCAGTTAGTGCGGTCTAACTGAATGCTCCCCCAGGTGCACGTACACCAGCCGTGTTTCTTTTAAAGACTACCTGGTAAGGGTATTGGGCGCATGGATTGTCGGTATCTGGATCAGCGACACGCATTCTTTCGTGCATTGGGCGAGAAACTTGGCCCGGAGTTTGTGATGTCCCCGTTCCTCGAAGGGGATGCCGGGCTATCCACCTGCGATGCAATCATCGTTGGCATCCCTCACCGCTCGGATCCAACCTACCAGCAGGCTCTACTCCAGCTTGGAAGCGTGGCGGCAGCTGCGGCAGCAGTTGGAGTCGTTGCCTGCCTGCCCTCGCTGGACCGCGACTTGATGCGCGATGCAATCGGCGCGGGCGCATACGACTATTTTGTGGAATCCGCCAGCATGGATGAAGTGCGGACTCTGCTGCGCCGCGCCGCCGAACTACACAAACTCAAATCAGAACTGAAACGACTGAGCGAGCCCGCCCAGGCAGCCGTATTTGCTTCTGTTCTTACTCGCGACGCCAAAATGGTGGCTGTGTGTCAACTGGCCGCGCGCGTGGCCAGCAGCAGTGCCTCCGTGCTGCTGACGGGCGATACCGGAACTGGCAAAGAACTGCTTGCGCAAGCGATTCACCAAGTGAGCTCGCGAGCGGCCTATCCGTTTGTGGCCGTCTCGTGCTCGGCGCTTCCGGAGTCTCTAATTGAGGCCGAATTGTTCGGACATGAGCGTGGAGCCTTTACCGGCGCTACGCAGGCGCGCCGCGGGCGTTTTGAAGCAGCCGAGAATGGCACGTTATTCCTGGACGAAATCGGGGAGCTGTCTTCTGCGATGCAGGTGAAACTGCTGCGGGTGTTGCAGGAAGGAACTTTTGAACGCCTGGGGAGCAACCAGGCGCGGCGCACCGATGCGCGTGTGCTTTGCGCTACGAATCGTGATTTGAAAGCGATGGTGTCCCAGGGACTGTTCCGGGCTGACCTTTACTACCGGCTGAATACCATTTCCATCCGGGTACCACCTCTGCGCGAGCGCCCTGCAGACATTGGCATGCTTGCTGAAGTTTTCGCGCAAAGCTATGCCAAGCGGGAACAGCGACCTGTGCGCCGGGTTGGAAACCGGGCGATGGCCGTACTGACTTCACATGCCTGGCCGGGTAATGTGCGCGAGTTACAGCATGTAATCCACCGCGCGGTACTAGTGTGCGATAGCGCGGAAATTGGCCCCGATCATCTTCCGCCCGAGTTGTGCGGCTGGCGCGATGAAGCTGAATACGAATCATTTGAGTTTGAGGTCAGAAACTTCAAGCGTGGGCTAATTCAGCGAGTCCTGGAAAAGCACGGCAATAACAAAGTGGCGTCGGCTCGCGCACTGAAAATTTCTCGTGCCTCGTTGCATCGCTTAATTAGCGAATTGCAGATACAGTTGCCGGGGCAGGAGCGACATCAGCGAGAAGATTCGATTTCGTCGATGGATGAAGACATGGTGGCCACAAGTACGCTTTGAACGAAGTTAACTGGTGAGCGTTGCGGGCTTTGCAGTTCCCACAGAGGAGAATACGCCGATGATCGTGGAATTACGCCGACTATAGAATGATGATCAAGGCCAGGATCTGGCCGAGTATGGGCTGCTGATCGCCCTGATTGCGGTTGCTGTGTTTATTGGAATGACCACCTACAGCTCCCAGATGAACAACTGGTTTAGCGGACTCCTGGGAAGGATTACCACGGGTTCCGCGAACTAGGGCTGTTTAACACCAGTGACACACTCGCATGGCTCCTTGCTAGGAGCCTTGCGCCCATTGCTGCGTTCATAATTTTCTTTCCTTAACGCGCCACCACGTGTGGCGCTTTTTGTTGGCAGATATTCGACTCATCTTCCCAATGAGTCGCAAATACGAGACATCGGCGGAAGGGGTGTCGCACAAATAGCACACCCGGAAGTGGTGACTCTGGCCAGCGCGCGAATGGGCAGCACAGAAACACAGCACTTAGCAGCGTATCGTGCGATCGGTGGGATTTGAACATTGCGTGCAAGGGAAGCGTGGGGACTAGTTTCCCATCCGGAGGAGAAACAATGATCCAAGTACTGCGCAACGTCTGGGCAGATGACTGTGGCCAGGATCTGGCGGAATACGGACTTCTGGTAGCTCTCATCGCGCTCGCTGTCATAGGTGGCATCACGGCATTCGGTTCGAGCATGAACACCTGGTTCAGCGGGCTGTTTAACACCCTGACGAGCACCGGGTCCAACTAGCCATGGTGGCGGGGCACTCGCCCCGCCATTGCGGCATAAGCAGAACACATCAACAGGAATCACACGTGTGGAATGCATTCATTCTCGCCTTCGTGGTAACTGCGGCCGTCAGCGACGTCTGCTCCCGCAGGATTCCGCGCGTGCTCACGTTGGCGGGACTTGGAGCGGGATTGGCATTCCACGGTCTGCAGGGACAATTCGTGAGTGCTCTGACTGCCAGCGGAGTCGGCTTCTGCATCGGGTTGGCACTCTTTCACATTCGAGCGCTTGGTGGTGGCGATGTGAAGCTGATGGCTGCACTGGGCGCACTTCTTGGAGGACTTCAACCCTGGGTGACAGCGATGGCGGCGAGTTGCATCGTGGCGGGGTTGATTTCAGGAATTGCGGTGGTGCAAAGAAATCTCGTGAGGCAAACCCTCGAAAACCTGGGTCGTATTTTCGGGAACTTATTCCGGAATGGATGGAGCGCCCATCCGGAAATTCATGTGGATAACCCGGCACTGGTGAGGAGTCCATTCGCACCGGCGGCCGCACTGGGGACGCTGGCTTCTCTGATTCGGTTATGAAAGTGCGCCAGAGACAATACGGAGCGGTGCTAGTCGAGGCGGCGATTGCTTTACCGGTTTTCTTCCTGCTCCTGATCGGGGTGGTCGAGTTCGGACGCGCGTTTAACCTCTACCAGGTAATGACCGATGCAGCCCGGGAAGGCGCACGCCTGGCCGTGGCGCCAGCCGCCAACTCGTCGTCGCTTCCCACCACGGAGGAGGTGCGCACGGAAGTATTTCGCTTCCTGGATAGTGCCTCGGTTCCGAGGTCAGTGACCACGGTGAATGTAAATCAAACTTCCCGAACGGTGAACTCGGTGACCACGAGTTTCACGGAAGTGGTCGTGCAAAGCAGCTACGTCTTCCATTTTCTTCCGATCCCGCAGCTACAGCTAACAGCGCAGGCGGAGATGCGTAATGAGACGAACTAAGTGTCGCCGTCAACAAGGCTCCGTGCTGGTGGAACTAGTGCTCGTATTGCCGCTCATGCTCTCGTTCCTGTTGTTTGTGAGCGAAGGGGCTGCAATGGTCCACGCTCACCAGGTGATCAACAACGCCGCAAGAGAAGGAGCACGCGCTTCGGCGGTTCCAGAGAACAAATGCATTGGAGAAACGGCTTCGGGATGCCTGGCTTCTATTCAGCAGGTGGCAATCGCGTATGCCCAAGAGAACGGAGTCAGCCTCAACATCGCGAATGTTGCAGTAGACCAATCGGTACAGATTCTCAATGGGGCCGTTGCAATTCGGGCTTCGCGCGTGAGTATCACATATCCGTATCAACTTCGGTATTTGCCAAACATTGCTGGAATGGCATCGGCTCTCAACCTGGTTGGTTCGGCCGAATTCCGCAACCTGTATTGAACTGAAAGGCACTGAGAACGAGGGAATTATGAAACGAAACCGGCTGATCGTGATTGGAGTCTTGGCACTGGCGGTTGCCGCCTGGGTAACGGGCGGAATGTATCGCTCCTTAAAGCGTGCGATGGGGGAAGTAACCTCCTCAACCGTGCCCGTTGTTGTCATGGCGAATGAAGTGACCACAGGCAGGACACTGGCAGAGGAAGACCTTCGACTTGTGAATCTGCCGCTGTCCGATCTTCCAGCGGGGACGTTCCGTGACAAGGCGGACGTTGTCGGACGAGGCGCTATGTCGCCCATGGTCCGCAACGAGCCGGTGCTGGAGAGCAAGCTCGCAGCCAAGGACGTGGGTGGGGGGCTACCGGCGATGATTCCCAGCGGTAAGCGTGCCGTTTCGGTCAAGGTGAACGATGTGGTTTCCGTGGCCGGGTTTGTGGCGCCGGGTACACGCGTGGACGTGCTGGCCACCGGCAATCCCGACAGCAATCATGATCCTGAGAACGTCAGCACGACAACCGTTCTACAAAACATCGCTGTGCTGGCAGCAGGCACAAAGCTGGAGCGTAACACGCAAGGGCAGTCGCAATCAGTACCGGTAATCACATTGCTCGTTTCCCCGGAAGAAGCACAGAAGCTGACCTTGGCTTCGTCCGAAGGACGCATACAGCTTTCGTTGCGTAACCCGCTCGATGCGGAGCTGAATCAGCCTCCGGTGCTGCGCAATGGAATGCTATACCGCAACGGAGTGGAACCTGCGCCTGCGGCGCCGAAAGCGCAAAAGCGGCACGTCACAGTGGCTGCGATTCCTCCATCGCCGTACGTGGTGGAAACGATCCGTGGCGAAAAGCGGGATGCCGCCAAATTTACGGAAGAGTAAGCAAGACGGAGAGAGGACGAAATGATGCGTCGAATCATTGCTATTGGTATCGCGCTGCTGCTGCTTCCGGTAAGCGCTGCTTTCGCACAGCAGCCTGGGGTCCCGCAGGAACAGCCGCTGGATGTGGTCGAACCGGGCGCTGCGCCGCTTCGCGTGATGGTGAACAAATCGCTGCTGATCAACACACAGGATCGGTTGCGCCGAGTTTCCGTCACCGACCCCACGATTGCGGACGCGCTTGTGGTCACACCCAACCAGGTGCTGATTCACGGCAAACAACCCGGTGAAATTTCGTTGCTGCTTTGGGATGAGCAGGAGCGGTCGCAAACGTTCGACTTGCGCGTGGATGTGGATGTGACGACTGCCGCCGAGGATGTTAGGAGACTTTTCCCTGGCCAGGAAATCAACGTTTCTGCTACCCGCAATGCGTTGGTGCTTTCGGGGCATGTAGCGACCGAAGAAGATGCGAAGCGCGCCGGCATGGTCGCACAGGCTTATGCCAAAAACGTGATCAACGTCCTTACGTTTGGACCCTCCGGAGCGCAAGAAGTGCTTTTGGAAGTGAAGTTCGCAGAGGTGGACCGAACCGCGCTCACGCAGCTTGGCATGAACATCTTCTCCACCGGAGCAGCGAATACCTTCGGCACGGCCACGACACAGCAGTTCGGACAGTTCACAGGAAGTCGCGTGGGGGGCCTTCCGGACAGCTCCGGAATTCCTGACACGCAGGTGCCAGGGAATCATGCCGTTGGCGGAGACATAGGCAA
>JBFXAV010000109.1:0-7430 GCA_050183935.1 Candidatus Korobacteraceae bacterium
TACAATGCGAGGCGGCAATCAGAGGCACGGCAAAGGCAGATTTCGAGATAGGGCAGGGAGTGGCTTGATCCTGCGTGTATGAGGGACAGGTGAACGCAGTCAGTAGCCCAGAGATAGGGTGACGGTGGCGAGGATGCCTTGAGGATTGAGCGTGTACCAGATGCGAGCCATGGAAACCAGTGCGAGCAGAATTCCCAGGGTAAAATATACATCGCGAAACACTTCGGTTGTGGGCGGCGCCGGGACAGGAATGCCCCGCTGGCGAAACAGTCCGGCAAGTGCATACTCCTGGCTGAGAACGAAGTCGGCGATCGGGCGGTGCAGCATAGCGAGCACAACTCCGACTGCCAGCCGCAGGATGTCGAAGAGCATAATGGGGGGATGGTAGCCCGCAAGAGGAACTCTGCTCAATCCGCTGAAACACTTAGCTGAGCTTCTGTTGAAAACGAGGATGCTGGGCCGGTCCCAGTATCCCCGTCGAGAGTTTGACAGGGGCCGCTAAGCCCATGTATCGTAAAAGCTTGTGGGGAGCGTACGCAGGCTGGCAGGCGCAAGCCGCCGGCTTTTTTTTCGGGTAGAAGTGGATTTGGAAGTGGCCTGCGTTTAGCCCAGTCTTTAGGAAGCCTGGGTTCGCGGGGGGATGTCATGTTGTTGAGTTTGCAGGAACTGGAGAAGCGCCCCATTGATTTTCACGAGGTGCTTCCCCCGGAATCGCTCGATTTGGGGCCGGATTTTCGTCAGGTCTCATCGCTGGAATCCAGCGGGAGGGCGACCCTGCTGGAGGAGCACCACGGCCACAACGATGTGATCCGGGACATTCGTGTTGTGGGTGAGTTGGCGACCTCTGTTGAAGTTGGCTGTGCCCGTTGCCTGGAGCCGGTAAGCCGCAATGTCCAGAAGGCATTCGACCTGCTCTACCGCCCGCTGGGGATCGATGGCGAGCACGGAGAGATCTCGGTAACCCAGGCGGAAGCGGACATAGGGTATTATCGGGGGGAAGGTTTGCTGCTGGAGGATGTTCTCCGGGAGCAGATTCTTCTGGCGTTTCCTATTCGCGTGGTCTGTCGGGACGAGTGCCAGGGGCTTTGCCCGCGTTGCGGTCGCAACCTGAACGACGAAACCTGCGGTTGCGCAGAAACCATCGTAGACCCGCGCTGGGACGCGCTGAAGAAGCTGCGGGATGAGTTCTAAGGCTGGTTCCTGCCGGGACAGGCCGGTAGCAGCGGAATACACATCGAACTGGAAGTTTTTGTTATGCCGAATCCTAAAAGACGACACTCCAAGCGGCGCACCTCAATCCGGCGCTCCCACGACCACCTTTCAGCGCACTCGCTGTCCGAGTGCTCCAATTGCCACGAGCGCAAATTGCCCCATCGCATTTGTCCGCGCTGCGGTTATTATGACAACCGCGAAGTTCTGGAAACCAAGGAAGCCAGCTAAGTTCTTCTGTCACAAGGCGGGTGCGCGCCAGCAGTAGCGCCCCGCGCAGCCAGGTACCGCGCGGCCACCGAGGTTCGTGTCGAGGAAGCCAGCGGTGAAGGGAAAGTTGTATTTTCCCTGCGTTCAGCCGAGACTCGTTCTCTAATGCCCACCGTTATCGCCGTCGATGCTATGGGGTCGGACCGCTCGCCCAAGCCTGAGGTAGAGGGCGCTATTCTTGCGGCCCAGGATTATGACGTGCGTGTTCTGCTGGTCGGCAGGGAAGATGCGCTGGCAGCCGAGATGCGGAACCATTCCTCTACTGGGGTGCTCGGCAACCTTGAGATCATTCCTGCCCGCGAAGCCATCGGCATGAATGAAAAGGCAGCGCAGGCAGTGCGCGCCAAGCGGGACTCTTCCATGCATGTGGCTCTGCGCCTGGTGCGGGAAGGCAGAGCCGCAGGCTTTGTGACTGCCGGGAATACAGGCGCCGCCATGGCCACCGCCAAGATGGTACTGGGCGCGCTGCCGGGAGTGGACCGTCCGGCGCTGGCCGCAGTTTTTCCGACTGCGCAAGGCACGGCCAGCATCATGCTGGACGTGGGCGCGAACGTTGATTCCAAGCCTCACAATCTGGAACAGTTTGCGCTCATGGGCGAGGTGTACTCGCGGGTGATCTTCTCCAAGCACAGGCCCAGCGTGGGATTGCTTTCCATTGGGGAAGAAGAATCCAAGGGCAACGAGCTGACGCGGCAGAGTCACAAACTGCTGAAGGGGCTGCCCATCCACTTTATTGGCAATGTCGAAGGCAGGGATGTGTACAACGGCAAGGTGGACGTGATTGTTTGCGACGGTTTTGTTGGCAACGTAGCCCTGAAGATTTCCGAGGGCCTGGTTGAAACCGTGCGCTACCTGCTCAAAGAGGCGCTCCAGGCCACCATCACCCGGCAAGTGGGCATGATGCTGACGCGGCGCGCTTTCGACGAATTCAAGAAGCGGCTCGATTACTCCGAGTATGGCGGTGCGCCCCTGCTGGGAGTGAAGGGGCCGGTCATCGTGGCGCATGGCTCGTCGAATGCGAATGCCATGAAGAATGCGATCCGCGTTGCCGCCGAGTTCGCGGACCGAAAGATTAACGCGCGCATCGAGCAGGCGGTTAGCGGTACCCGTCCGCGCGTCCGCCTGAAGTCCGCTGGAGTGGAAACTGCCAGCGGGCGGGTAAGTTCCTGATCTTGTTTTTCTTCCTATGAGCAGCACTCCCGGCACAGTCGCGTTCTTGTTTCCCGGCCAGGGTTCGCAGGCAGTGGGTATGGGACGAGATCTGGCGTCGCTGTATCCGCTTGCTCGCCAGACCTTCGACGAAGCAGATGAAGCCTTAGGCTACAAGCTGTCCGAGGTCTGCTTCGAGGGGCCGGAGGAAAGGTTGCGTCTTACGGAAGTGACGCAGCCAGCCATTCTAACGGTATCGATTGCGGCCTTTCGTGTTCTTCAAGAAAAAGGCCTCACTCCCGAGTATGTTGCCGGGCACAGCCTGGGGGAGTATTCCGCGCACGTTGCCTCCGGGACGATGTCCTTTGCCGATGCCGTGCGGACCGTTCGCAATCGTGGCCGATACATGCAGGACGCGGTGCCGGTGGGCGAAGGAGCAATGGCTGCAATTCTGGGAATGCCCGTCGCAGAGGTCGAACAGGCGTGCGCCGATGTTTCGCAGGGCGAGGTGGTGCAGGCGGCAAATATTAATTCTCCGGAGCAGGTCGTGATTTCCGGCAGCAAGGCAGCGGTGGAGCGCGCGGCGGAGCTGGCGAAACAGCGTGGCGCCAAGCGAGCGGTGATGCTGCCGGTGAGCGCTCCGTTCCATTGCGCACTCATGCAGCCTGCGCAAGAGCGCCTGGCAAAAGACCTGGAGCAGATTGCCTTCGGCGCAATGCGTTATCCGGTAATCGCCAATGTGGATGCCGCAACAATGAGCGATCCTGACTCTGCGCGACAGGCGCTCGTGCGCCAGGTGACTGGGAGCGTGCGCTGGCTGGAGTCCATGCGCCTGCTGATCGACAGAGGAGTACAAACCTTTGTTGAAGCCGGTCCGGGCAAGGTTTTATGTGGGCTGATGCGCCAGATCGACCGGTCGCGAACCTGCCTGAACGTGGAAGATGACGCTTCCTTGCAAAAGACTCTGAACCAGTTGCTGAGCAGCCGAAGCGAGGCTGTGTGATGGATAGCCTTCTGACGGCCACGGTGTCGCTGGGATTCGGTTTCGGATTGCAACATGCGCTTGATCCTGACCATCTGGTGGCCATCTCGACCATGGTCGGTGAGCAGAAGAGCATACGGCGCTCATCCCTGATGGGAACATTCTGGGGAATGGGCCACACGGCTGCCTTGCTGACAGTGGGGTTGGCGGTAATTATTTCCCAGCAGGGAATTCCCCCGCAGATGGTTACGCGCCTGGAGATGGTGGTGGCCCTGATGCTGGTGTTTCTGGGCGTACGTACGCTACGGAAATCTTTGGCGGGATGGCGGCTGCACCGGCATCGCCATCAGCACAAGAACCAGGCCCATGCTCATTTCCATCTGCACCAGCCGGGAGGCGAGACTGCCGGAGCACAAGAGCACCATTCGCCTCTGAGGGTGTTGCTCCGGCCTTTTTTGGTAGGCATTGTTCATGGCGTGGCGGGCAGTGGCGCGCTGATGCTGCTGGTGCTCAGCACTGTGCCCTCAGTTTCCCGGCAATTGTTTTATATCGCGAGCTTTGGTGTGGGGTCCATTGCGGGCATGCTGGCAATGAGCTCCGCCATTGGCTTGCCCTTTGTGTTCACTGCTTTGCGGTTTGAGAATTTGAACCGCTTTGTGCAGGCAGGCGCAGGAGCCTTTAGCGTACTATTCGGATGCTTCCTGTTATGGCGGCACGGGATTGGCGGATGAGGCGATGGTAAGCGAGCGCAACCTGATCGTGGCGATTACCGGCGCCACCGGGGCTGTGTTCGGCATCCGCGTTCTAGAGTTGCTGCGCAGCACAGAAATCGCAACCCACCTGGTAATGAGCCGCTGGGGCGCCCGCACGCTAGCGCATGAGACTAGCTACACCCTGGAACAGGTTGAGTCTCTCGCTACTCATATTTACGCGGTTGGCGACCAGGGCGCCCCGATCTCGAGCGGATCGTTCCTCAGTATGGGGATGGTGATCGCCCCTTGCACCATGAGCACCCTCGGCTCCATTGCCCACGGAGTTGGCGGGGACAACCTGATTCACCGCGCCGCTGACGTAATTTTGAAGGAACGCCGCAAGCTGGTGCTGGTGGCCCGCGAGTCGCCCTTGAGCGAGATTCACCTGGAAAATATGCTGAAGCTCTCGCGAATGGGTGCAGTGATTTTCCCGCCTGTGCCCGCGTTCTACAACCATCCTCAAGACATGGATGATATGGTTACGCACGTGGCCACCCGAGTGCTGGACCAGTTCGGCATTCATCTGGATTCCACCCTCCGCTGGGATGGCGTGATGAAGCCAGAAGCTGCTTCTCGTCGCGCGCGAAGCTGAAGCACGAGCTTCCCCTTTCTTTTCGCCATAAGCATCCCGAATCTTCGCACAGGAAGCAGCACGAGGCCTTTTGTGTTCGAGTGGTCTAGATGTTATATCGCCTAACGATATATGTGCTTTTATGCGACTAAAAACGCCGCTTATCGAGCCTATAAGTTTTGCTTCTGACAGGCTTTTTTTATGAAGGCGAAAAAAACAATGGATTGGACTGCCCTCCGAAGTGCCTGTACCGTTCCATCAGGTCGCGACCAACTACCGGAACATAACAGCGGAAGGGAGCAGTTCTATGAAGAACACCTATCGGGCACTCGTAGTGTGTCTATGCCTTATGCTGGTCGCGCCAGGCATCCTGTCAGCGCAGAGCAGCAGCGAGGACATGAAGGCCAGGGTCGAAGAGTTGGAAAAGTTGATCCTGGAACTCAAGGCGGAGATGGCGTCCATGAAGAAGGCCTCTACGCCCGCAGCAGAAGAAACAGCCAAGACTCAGGAAGTGGAGACTCCGGCGGAAACCACCACAGCTACCACCGGAGGCCGGGTTCTGATTGCGAGCCTAGGGATGCCTTCCATTCCGGCATCGCCGGAAAAACCGCAGGGAATTGTCCCGGGTGCGCCAGCGCCGGCATCGCCTTCGATTGCCAGCCTGCTCGGACCGACCTCCGTCCAGGGATACGTGGACAGCTATTACGGACACAACTTCAACAACCCAAGTGCTCTTGGGAATACGCTATATTCCTTTAACCGTTATGCCAATCAGTTTGGCCTTGGCTTGGTGCAGTTACAGGTGGACAAGGCTCCCTCCGAGGAAAGCCGCACCGGCTACCGCGTGTCGCTCGGCTTTGGCCAGGCAATGACAGGCCTGAGCGAGTTGGATCCCGGCGAAACCCAGACTGGAATTGGATTCGCGCAGTACCTGATGGAAGGTTACTTCTCCTACCTGGCCCCGGTCGGCAAGGGACTTCAGGTGGACGTGGGCAAGTTCGTCACGCCCGTGGGCGTGGAACTGATTCCTGCGAAGGACAACTGGCAGTACTCCCGCGGCCTGATCTTCTCGTGGTTGGATCCGTACTTCCACTTCGGAATGCGTGCGAAGTATGTCGTCAGCGATAAGGTGGCGGTTTCGGGCTTCCTGCTGAATGGCTGGAATAACATCCTGGATACGAACAGCGGAAAGACCTTTGCCGGACAGATCAGCCTGACCCCATCCAGCAAGTTTGCAATTACGCAGACTTACATGGCCGGGCCGGAAGGCGCGGGTAACAACAATGACTGGCGGCAGTTGTCCGACACCATCGTGACGATCTCGCCGACCTCCAAGTTGTCGTTGATCGCCAATGCCATCTACTGGCGCGGCGACCGCATGGCCGGGTTTACCGACCCCATCTGGGCGGCGGGCGGCGCTGGCTTCATCCGCTACGCCATCTCGGACAGCAACGCGATTTCCGGTCGCTATGAGTACCTGAACGATCACTTTGGATTCGCTACCACAACGGCACAGCGCGTCCATGGAATCACGGGTACCTTCGAGCGCAAGATTGCCAACAACATCATTACTCGCTGGGAGTATCGCAGAGACTTCTCCAACACGCCGTTCTTCACGAAGGGCGCAAGCGACGCAGTAAAGGCACAGACCACAGCGACTGCCGGACTGATGTTCACGTTCGACAGCCGCGAGGCCAAGTAGCTGGCCTAGGCTTTGGTTGCTCCCCACGGAGTTGTTCCGGTGGAGGGCGGAGGGTGGACCGGAATTTGCGGGCCGGTCCACCTCCGTTCTCCGAGCGGAGGGTCGGGGAGAGCAATCGCCACCTCAACTCGCGCGCAGGCAAGAGGCAATTCAGGCAGGCGCGCTTAGCAAGGATGACCGATAGTCCGTGGGGCGGGCAGCAGCGGGCTATGCAACGGCGACGGTGGTCATCGTTCCCATGTGCGGATTTCTCGGCCCAGGCCACCATCCCAAGCCCCTGCGACCAGCGCCCGGGCCGAGACCGCGCCAGCAGGAACCCTCGATAGAAACTGCGCAGCGTGAGGACCAGGCAATGACCAAGATCGAAGCCATCATTCAGCCATCCAAGTTCGAAGCAGTCAAGGAAGTGCTTGCCGAGATTGGCGTGGAAGGCATGACCATCTCGGACGTCCGTGGTCACGGACGACAAAAGGGGCATACCGAGGTCTATCGTGGACGGGAATACACCGTGGATCTTCTGCCCAAGGTAAAGATTGAAACCGTGATTCCCGACGACATGGTGGACGCCGTGGTAGAAGCCATCAGCACTGCCGCGCGCACCGGCAAGATCGGTGACGGAAAGATTTTTCTTTCAAAAGTGGACCAGGCGATTCGTATCCGCAACCAGGAACGCGGAGTGCTGGCACTCTAAGCGCGACCTCATCGACGGCCGAGACGCAGAAAAACCAGAGGCAGGCATCGTGTGCCTGCCTCTTTCTGCTATTGGGGTGGAGAGTTCGGCCAGGAGGAATCGCC
>JBFXAV010000110.1:0-7358 GCA_050183935.1 Candidatus Korobacteraceae bacterium
ACCGGAACGCGACCGGTTGACAGGGATGCCGAAGAAACAGCGTCTCGAAATTACGCCTCTTGGATTGCTGCTCTTGAGACAAATGGGTTTCGCAGACGAATCAGAGACGTAAGTCACTTGCCGATGCACGGCTTTGGTCTTGTAGAAAAGACGATACCTGACTCGCTTATGGGGACGTATTGGCTAACTCGCGGAATCGAACGACTCATCCATATCGTTCTTACCTATGAGGCCTGCATGTTTCTAACACCCATCTGCAAGGATTTGCCAGATTTTCATCGACTCGATTTCCGCTTGCTGCCTGTACAGATGGCCTTCTCAGCGTGAGGACATCACGCCCTTGGATTTCGAGAGCTTGCTCTGCCGACTTACTTCAAAGTACTCCAGTTCCAACAGCAGGTCATGCAGAAGCTCGCGGTCCCGGGCAGACATTTCAATAATCTCGACACCGTTTCCGACGCCGGGGTGAAAGGTTCGAATGAAGCCAGTTCCGCTCATCTGACTGTCCGAAAGCACGAGCGTCCACTCGACAAATTGGCTGTCCGGAAGCGGGCATCGTGTTTCCAGGTAAAAGCCTGTTTCAGAAATATCTACGATGAACCCGGCGGCGCCATTTCGCCCATCGGGCGCGGTCACGCTTCCGGAGGCAGTCAGGGAAAAGCGTGTGGATTCACGTCGATTGTCAATACCGTCCGGCGCTGTTTGCTGATGGAATCGAACCGCTTTTTCTTTAATGCGCAAGTGAGTTGGCCCTCCTGCCCGGATCTTGGCGTTTACTTTAGGAGACCCTGGTCCATTCAGCAAATCACGCACGTAACGCTGAATCGGCGCATCGGTAACATTCGTAACATCCATCCCAGATCTCCTGTAAAGATGTTGACTGGCATTGTCAGCAAGCGGCCACAGAGATTGCCGGAAGCCCGCCCGGCTGTAAAGTCAACAAATTTCAGCTATTTGAAGCAGAGCCGGAACGCTTAATTTTTGGACGCAAACTGCAATAAAATGTCATATAGTCGTTCAACCCGGTTCGATCCCATCTGCAATCAGGCTTACCCCGGACATTACCACTATCAGGGAAGGTGTCGGAATGAAGAGACTTGCGATTTCTCTTGTTGTGTTCGTGGCGGCGGCCGTCCTGGCGCAGCAGCAACCGGAACCTCAAAAGCCGGTGCATATTCCCGAAGCTCCCATGCTGCCCTACCATTTCGCCAGCCGTCCGGTGGCGCCTCTGGGCGAAAAGTTTGGTAATGTGGCTGCCGTGGCGCTGACACCCCAGGGTAATCTTTTGGTGTTCAATCGCAACCCAGCAATCATGATGGTGGAGTACGACCCCACCGGAAGCAAGGTGCTGCGGGTGTTCAACCCGAACATTGCGATCAATCCGCACGGCCTGCGAGTGGACCGCCAGGGGAACATCTGGGTCATCGACAGCTTTCTGAACGTGGTGTTCAAGCTCAATCCTAAGGGCGAAGTCCTGAACATGTTCGGCAAGAGAGGCGAGAATGGCCCATGGGACGACACCAAGTGGAATGGCATGTTCAACCAGCCGCTCGACGTGGGCTTTGACAGGGAAGACAACTTTTATATCGTGCAAAGCCACGGTGGGACGTCGCCGCCCGCCGACTGTACCTTTTGCGCAACCTATGACAGCCCGCAGACCCGCAGGATAGAGGGGCGGCACGCCGCGCTGGTTGCAAATCCGCCAGTAGCCCCAGGGTCCGATCCGCGTGTATTGAAATTCGACAAAACAGGCAAGTTCCTGGCCAGCGCCAGCCTGGCGCGTCCGGACGGCCTCTATCCCACCATCCACAGCGTTGTGGTGTCTCCTAAAGGAGAAGTTTGGGTAGGTGACCGCGCATCGGAGAAGATCGTGGTTTTCGACAAAGACCTCAAAAACCGGCGGGAGATTCAGCTACAGAATCTCACATGCGGCTTCTTCGTCGATTCCAAGGATCAGCTTTGGATCTCGACAGGCCGCAACGGCATGGTCTTCAAGATGGACTGGGATGGAAAGGTGCTGGGATGGTTCGGCAAGCATGGCCGCGATAGCGAACCGAACGGCATCGGAGAAGCACACTACCTGGCTGTTTCCAACGATGAGCGCACGATCTATGTTGCCGATAGCGTTAACGCGCGAGTACATAAGATCGAGCGCGATTGACCATCTGGTGAGGCCAAGCTTTTCATTCTCCTAGGGCGGCCCGCGTCTGAACCCAATTCCCAAAGTGAGGGCACACCATGCGCTCTGTTTGTCTTGCCATACTTTTGGTGGCGATTTCGATATCGGTAGCCACAGCAGCAGAAATTCGGGTAATCAGCCCCGGTGTGATCTCCAATTCGGGGCTGCGCGAAAATGCCACTAACTTTACCAAGGCAACCGGTATTAACGTCATCATTGTTCCTGCAGGGATGGGCGAAATCATCAACCAGGTCAAGACCGCCACGCCACCCGCGGACATTGTGATGCTCCCGATGAACCTGATGGGTGGACTTGCGCTCGAAAAGGGGATTCAAGACGGCACCTTCACGCCGCTCGGACGTGCCGAACTTGGCTTGTTCGTAAAACCAGATGCAACGCATCCCGACATTTCCACGGTAGAGAAGTTTGCCGCTGCCCTGCGAACCGCGTCCGTGGTGATGTATACCAACCCGCAGTCCGGCAGCATGCAGGCCGGGATTGCCGACCGGCTACTTCAGCGTCCGGAGTTCGCTGGCGTTAAAAGCATGAAGATCAAAGGCGATGCCGAACCTGCGCTCAAGCGTGGAGACGGCGATGCCCGCGCCATGGGCCTTGGGCTGGTGCACGACGATCCGCGAGACCCGAAACGCGCCAACCGCTATCTTGTGGGACCACTCCCGGCGGAACTGGATGCTTACATGGACATGGCAACCGCCATCTCTTCGCGATCCACCAACACAAAGGATGCCGCTGCCTTTATCCGTTTCATCACTCAGCCCGAAGCAACGCCGGTGTGGAAGTCTAAGGGCATTCTTCGGTACTGAAGGAAAGCCTGTCCTGATTGCGTGAAACGTTCCTACCCTGCCAGAGGCACTCCCAGGGGATACCTCTCAAACGGTCAAGAATGGGTGCTATAAATTCCATTCTGCCGGGGCGATGTTCTTATGGAATAAAGAGCGGTATGCTATCTGTTGCAATTTTGGGCAGCTTCAAATACGTGGGGTCTTGGCAGCATATTCATATCGCTGACCATGGGTGAAAGGAAGGCTTCCAGCATGAAACGTAAGCTGACAATCTTTTTGCAGGTGAGCGGCTCGGCATTTCTGGCAGGAGTGATCCTGCTGGCAAACGTCCCTGCCGCAAGGGCACAGTCCCAATACCCTTCCGCTCCTCAGCTCAAAAAAGATGGTACGGCGGTGCTGCTGGAGGACTATGCCAGTCTTCCCCTGTCTAGCCCAACACACGCCGGCGCTCCTAAGACGATCGACACCAAGGCACAATTGGGGCGCGTCACGTCGTTGGTCACGGAACCAGGCGATGCTCCGCTGTCGAACTCACGCTTTTTTGTAGTTGACCAGAGCCACACTATTTACATCCTGGACAAAGCCACCAGGAAGTTTTCCCCGGCTCTCAACTTTGCAGAAATGTTTCCCAAGTTTGTCTCCGATACCGGGGCACACACCGTGGGACTGACGGCACTGGCTTTTGATCCCGGCTATGCGAAAAACGGCAAGTTCTACACCGTCCACGTCGAAAAACCTGCGATGGAAGGCTCCGGACTGCCTGTAAGCGGCCAGAATTCCGGTCTCGATTTCAGCAAGTACGAGCGCACTGCCCCAGTTACCCCCCCTGCGGGCGTCACGGATTTGGAATCCGTCGTGGTGGAATGGACGGACCGCAACGTCCGCAACGCAAGCTTCGAAGGCACTGCTCGTGAGCTTCTGCGCATCTCGTACAATCGCAGCCATCCTACAGGCGACATCCTCTTCAATCCGCTGGCCCGGCCTGGCGATGTTGACTTTGGAAACTTGTACATCGCCGTAGGAGATGGAGCGACGGGAGAGACGCCCGGCCCAACCCAGACTCTGCCGCAGCGCCTCGATACGCTGCTGGGCAAGATTCTGCGAATTACTCCCGATTTGTCGCTACGCCCCAAAGACATGCTCTCCGCTAACGGGAGGTACCGCATACCCTCGACGGGGGCGGATACGAATCCATTTGTCTCCGTAAAAGGCGCGCGCCCTGAAATTTTTGCCTACGGCATGCGCAATCCACACCGCATTTTTTTTGATACGACTTCCAAGCAAGTTCTCTTTAACGATATTGGCTTCCACAATTGGGAGGAGGTCAATGTCCTCCGTAAAGGCGGCCATTACGGCTATGCCGAGCGGGAAGGCCATGAACAGTTTTTCCCAGCAGACGGAAAGTCAGGCAGCCAGTACAGTCCTGCAGTTCCCTTTCCTGAGCGCGATGTTCTCACCGTGCAGGGCCTCGATGAAGTGGTTCCCTTGTATCCGGCGGCGCTCTATAGCCATCAGGACGGGGACGCGATCGGTGACGGCTTCGTGTACCGCGGCAAGCTCTTGCCACAACTCCAGGGCAAGTATGTTTTCACGGATTTGACGACCGGGCGGCTTCTCTATGCCGACCTCGCGGAAATTCTAGCCACCAACGGCAGGCGCAACCAAGTGGCGCAGATCCACGAATTGCAGGTGATGTACAAGAGTCCGGAAAGCACGACTCCCGAAAAGCGCCGCATGTTTGACATTGTTGCCGCAGCTTGGGCGAAGAAGGGCGGGAAATCGCCCATCGGACACGCCCTCGCGGGTGCTTCCCGTGCTACCACCGGATTTTCCGATGCAGAACGCAAGCAGCCCAAGATGGATCCGGAAGGCGTGCCTTACGGAGGCGGCCGCGCAGACGTGCGCATCGCCATGGATGCCGAAGGTGAACTTTACGTTCTTAGCAAGACTGATGGCATGATCCGGCGCATGGTTTCTTCCAGTGGCCCTGCGCCGTCTAGCAGCGGCGCGCCAGCAGCCAGTCGCGCCGGAAGATAAAGAACGTCGAAGTTTGTCAGGCGGCGCTCACCTGGCACTTGTCTTATCTATGCCTCTTTGTTTTCATTTGGCGCCCACGTAGGACAGGGATTGTCGAGGAGCACCACGCATGGAGAACGTAGGTGTCAAATAAGTGGTTTTGGATTTGGATAAATGTAGTAGGCATAGCGGGTATGGCGATTGGTGCCGTCTTGTACGCGTGGTTGTTTCCCGGCGCTCATGTCAGGTGGTTTCTACTTGCTGCAGTTACCATTCTTACATTTGGCATCTTGGTCAACGCTAACCCTCATTTCTGGGGCCGCCACTCGTTTTGGGGACTGATCACCGTCCTCTGCATCTTGCATCTTTCCGTATATGTTCGTGTGTTGCTGCGTGTCGAAAGATGGCCATCGTTGCTGTTCGTAGCCGTGTTTATGGCGGAGCTAGTCGTCTTCAACTCTGGCATTGCTTTTTTGATTAAGCCCAAGGAGCACCGGGGACTTCCAAGATCGGCGAGTAAAGTTCTAGGGCGAAACCGGCGGGCCTGAACCGAGTTCGGTGCCCCAGGTCCGCCCGGCTCTGACAGACCTGGGCTTTGCAGCAAAGGTTGCGAACCTACGATCCCATCCCCGAATCCAGCTTGAAACGGCAGATGTAGCCAGGAGCGCTGCCAGGTCCTGTCTCCGTCAGACCGGCGTCGCAGTAATACATATAGCCATTACGGATGCACACACCGTGCGGTTCGGGATCGGATGCGGTGAGCTTCGCAGCTTCCAGCACTTTCCCGTTGCTGATGTCTAGTTTGCGGAACTCAAGCTCTCCGGCGTACAACACCCACATGGCGCCATTGTCCCAGTCGATGCCGTGAGCACGGTCACCGCGTGCTGGAAACATCCGAAGGACGCGCATGTTGTCTTTCACATCCACTTCGGCGATTCCGCCCACGCTGAGCGCGGTAATCCAAAGACTGTTCGTCTGCGGCACCCAGGTCATGCCGTGGATTCCCCCAGGCCATGCCAGCCGATATGTTTTAACGATCTTGCCGTTCTTCATGTCGAGCTGGCTGATTTCGCCATAGGGCCTGTCGGTGGGGCGCTCGGGACGGCGGCTGTTCCTTCCATTGGAGCCGACCCAGAGGTACCCTCCTCCGACAGCCAGTCCGCTCAGGTTGTGGGACTCGGCTGTCATGTCTGCAAGTACCTTGCCGCTTTCCCAATCCACCTTCATGACTCTTTCGGAGATCTGATCGCCAACCCAAAGGCCGTCCGGTGTAGTCTCCAGGGCATTGGGATGATCCATTCCGGCAACCTTATAGAGGCGCTCCACTTTGGGCGCCCAAGCCTTAACTTGCTCACCCTTTGCCTTGCCATCCTGTGCGGCCGGTTCTGCTTTCGCAGCTGACGGCTGCTGCGAACATCCAAACTGTGAAGTTACGGCCGCACCCACGGCCAACGATCCCAGGAAATCACGACGATTCATCTGTTCCTCCATTTCAGAAATGTTGGCCGGCTAGCCTGCTTCCATGTGGAGCCATAGGCCATGCCCCACTACGAACAACAATCTGTTGCACGTGACTCTTCTAGATTCATGAAACCGCAACAAACCCAGCCCAGAAAAGAGGCCGGTTGGGGCCGGTGGCGACGTCATACTTGCGCACAAACTCCAGCTTCCCATCCGCGCCCACACGGAAAAGCGCCAGGCTGGCCGGAACTTCTGCGACCTTATTTCCGCTGCGCACCAGCATCGCCGACTGATTCGCCACTACCAGGAACCTGCCGCTCGCGTCCAGACTGAAGCAGCGCGGCTGAAACCCACGCGTGTCCACGCTCTGGATCATGGTTGGCTCGCCTGACTCCAGGTTGATCGAAAATACGGCGATGTTGTTCTCACCGCCGGCCGCAACCCGCTTGCCCTCAAATTCCACAGTGCCGCTGGAGCGATTGGCCACGTACAGAAACTTCCCGTTGGGATGGAAGTGAATTGTTCCCACGGCCTGTCGCTCCTTGGGTGTAATGCTGTCCTTGACATACACGGGACTTGTGCTGAGTGTTCCGTCCGGCTTGCGCTCGTAAACGTGAATCTGGTTCTGCCGCTCAAGGGTTATGAATGTCCACTTTCCGGAAGGATGAAAATCCAAATGGCGCACCTGAAATCCGAACCCTCTTTCCGGAGCTACGGTCTGCTGGTTCTCAAGCATTCCCTTGTTGTAAGAGAAAATTTTGATTGAACCAGGATCTTCGGGCCGCGCAGCCGTTGGACCATTACCGCGCGCGGGAATCAGCACAGCTTTGTTTGAAGGGTCCACGCGCACCTGGTGCGCATAGATGCCGCAGTCGAGTGGCGCTTTGGACTTTACTTCC
>JBFXAV010000111.1:0-7345 GCA_050183935.1 Candidatus Korobacteraceae bacterium
CAACGCCTTCAAGGGAATCTCCGAGCAGAAGGCAACTGGTCTCGGGGCAGTGGCCGGTGGAATCGCGGAAGCGCTGGTTGCTACCGCTATCGGTCTCTTCGTGGCCATCCCGGCAGTGTGGATGTACAACTACTTCACCAGCCGTGTGGAAGCGTTCGACGTCGAAATGGATAACTCCTCCAGCGAGCTGGTGGATTATTTCCTGAAGCGGCGCAGCGCGTCCCGTCGGTAGTTTGAGTGGCAGGCGGAGCCTTCGGGTCTTCCGCGCCTGCGAGTCCTCCTCACGGTCTTCGTCACGCACCCCATGGTGCGTGACGAAGTTCCAAAGCTAGGCTGGAGGGCAGCGAAATTTTTAGGAGAACTGTTATGGCGATGGGCAGAAAGGTAATGGATGTTAGTTCCAACATCAACGTCACTCCCATGGTGGATGTGATGCTGGTGTTGCTGATCATCTTCATGGTGATCACGCCCATGCTGCAGAAGGGCGTCAGCGTGGACTTGGCGAAAACCGACAATCCCATCCAGATGCCGGACGCAGACAAGGAAGACGCATTGCTGGTTGCGATTACCCGCGACGGCAAGGTGTTCTTCGGTACTGACCAGACCCCGCCCGATCAGCTGACCGGGAAGGTCCAGGATCAGCTGGCGAACCGGGTGGACAAGCGCGTTTTCGTTCGCGCGGATGCGCGCGCTCGCTACGGAAACGTGGTGGAAGTTGTCGACAATATTCGTGCCGCGGGTGTGGACCAGCTTGGCCTCTTGACGGATCAGCGGAAGCCACTGGAAGGCCCGGCACAGTAATTGACTACTGCAAGATTGATCTGTTGAGAGAGAGGTACTCGTATGGGAATGGCGATGGGCGGTCCGGGTGGAGGTCCCACCTCGGAAATTAACGTCACACCGATGATCGACGTTCTTTTGGTTTTACTTATCATTTTCATGGTGATCACTCCACTGACTCCGAAGGGGCTGGAGGCTCTGGTTCCGCAGCCACCCCCGCCGAATCAGAAGCAGGACAATACCCCAAATCGGACCATCGTGGTTCAGCTCATCGCTGGCGGAGGCTCGCAGGCGGAGCTCAAGATCAATCAGGACACGGTAACTTGGTCGACCCTGAAAGATCAGCTCGAGGCCATTTACAAGTTGCGGGCCGAAAAGGTGATGTTTGTGAGGGCGGATGATGATCTTCCGTTTTCCGATGTTGCTTCGGTGATTGACATTGCGCACGCGGCAGGCGTGGATAAGGTTGGGCTGATCACTGCCAACATTGAGGCCGGACGGTAGTCCAGTCCGGCAAGACCGCGAACTGGGCTTGCGCAGGCTCCGGGCCGTTCGCGGGGGATGAATAGACGATAGTCTCCGCACGTGCTCCTGACGCGCGTGCCACTCCTGTGAGGAGAACAAGAGGCAATGAACAGAAGCGCAAAGTTACTGCTGCTGGCGGCCGCGGTGCTGCCGATTGTCCTGGCGACCGGCTGCAACAAGCTGAAGGCACGCGATCAGCTTAACAAGGGCGTAACGTCCTACAAGAACGCCAAGTATGAAGAGGCCATCGGACACTTCAAGGAGTCCGTCAACCTTGATCCGGAGCTGATTAATGCCCGCTTGTATCTGGCAACCGCTTATGCCCAGCAGTACATCCCCGGCATTGATACGCCGGAGAACAACCGCTTCGGCGAACAGGCGATTCAGGAGTACGAGAACGTACTCAAGGCTGATCCCAAGAACATCAACAGCGTGAAGGGGATCGCCTACCTGTACCTCCAGATGAAGCGCTTTGATGATGCCAAGAAGTATTACCGGCAGGCATCGGATCTGGATCCCAACGATCCCGAAACCTATTACTCCATCGCCGTCATCGACTGGACGCAGTCCTACCAGCCGCGGATGGAAGAGCGCGCCAAGCTCGGGCTGCGGCCGCAGGATCCGCTCAACGACAAGACCGTGTGCCAGCAGCTCCACGACGCTAACATCGGAGAAGTTGATGAGGGTGTCCAAATGCTGCAGAAGGCTCTTGAGCTTCGGCCCGACTATGACGATGCCATGGCCTACCTCAACCTTCTCTACCGCGAGAAGGCTGACTTGACCTGCGACAACGCCGACGAGCGCGCTGCGCTGAACAAGACGGCTGACGATTGGGTGGAAAAGACCATGGCCACCAAGAAGGCAAATGCCGAAAAGAAGATGCAGAGCGCTGGTGGCATTACCATGGACTCCGAGGGCACGTTAAAGTAAGTTGAGCACTGCTCTGCAATCAATGTAGGCCTCCTCCTGGTGAGGAGGCTTTCTTTTTTTGCGCATCGCGTCCCCAGGAGTTCGCGACGAATCTTGTCGGCGCTGTTCGCTTCCCATTGCTACTCAGCAGAGGTCCTTGATGTTCCGCAAGATCCTGATTGCCAATCGTGGTGAGATTGCCGTGCGTGTAATTCGTGCATGCCGGGAACTCGGCATTGTTCCGGTTGCGGTCTACTCGGAAGCAGACCGTGCAGCCCTGCATGTGCGGCTTGCGGAGGAAGCGATCGAGATCGGTCCATCGCCTGCCGTGGATTCCTACCTGAATATTGAAAAGGTTCTCCAGGCTGCGCGTCGCTGTGGTGCAGAAGCAATCCACCCCGGATACGGCTTTTTGTCGGAGAACCCTCGTTTTGCTCACGCCTGTGAACTGGCGGGAATAAAGTTCATCGGTCCAAGCTCCGCAGCCATGGAGATCATGGGTTCCAAGACCCGCGCGCGCCAGGCCATGCAGGCTGCGGGAGTGCCGCTTGTCCCTGGATCCTCTGCGGGCCTCAACCTGCCACAGGCCCGGCAACTTGCAGGC
Organism: Candidatus Korobacteraceae bacterium; assembly: GCA_050183935.1. Taxonomy (GTDB): domain Bacteria; phylum Acidobacteriota; class Terriglobia; order Terriglobales; family Acidobacteriaceae; genus DASZRZ01. The sequence continues at coordinate 2,819 of JBFXAV010000111.1, forward strand.
GAGATTGGCTATCCCGTCATGCTCAAGGCGGCAGCAGGAGGCGGTGGGAAGGGCATGCGTCTGGTCGCCAGCGCGGCGGAACTTCCGCCGGCTTTCGAGGCAGCTTCCAGCGAGGCCGAGCGCGCCTTCGGCGACGGCGAAGTATATCTGGAGAAATTTTTGCTCCGTCCCCGCCACATTGAAATGCAGGTGCTGGCCGATGAGCACGGCAATACTGTATGGCTTGGCGAGCGCGAGTGCAGCGTGCAGCGCCGCCACCAGAAGGTGCTTGAGGAATCCCCTTCGCCGCTGGTCACAGCGGAGTTGCGTCAGCGCATGGGCGAAGTCGCCGTGCGTGCGGCTCAGGCTGCGCGATACAGCAACGCAGGGACCATCGAGTTTCTGGTGGACGCCGAACGCAACTTCTATTTCCTGGAGATGAATACGCGCCTTCAGGTAGAGCATCCGGTGACCGAAATGGTCACGGGACTGGATCTGGTGCGTCTGCAGATTGCCATCGCTGCCGGGGAGAGGCTCCCGTTTGCCCAGCAGGATGTAACTTCGCGCGGCAATGCCATCGAGTGCCGCATCTATGCCGAAGACCCCGGTAACAACTTTTTCCCCAGCCCTGGAACAATCACCCAACTCAACGAGCCTGCCGGGCCTGGCATCCGCGTGGATAGTGGAGTGTACGAAGGCTGGACTGTTCCCATCGACTATGATCCCTTGCTTGCCAAGCTGATTGCCTGGGGAGCCGACCGCGAGCAAGCCATTCAGCGGCTCCAGCGTGCGCTTGGCGAAGCGTTTGTTGGCGGTATCACCACCAACCTGTCACTGTTTCGCGCAATTCTGAGCGATGCTGATTTTCTCGACGGCAACGTCGATACAAGCTTTCTCGACCGTCTGCTGCCACAGGCCAACGCAAGCCCTTCCACCGCGGGTTCCGTCGCCGAAGGAGAAGACGAGACCATTGCCGCCCTGGCCGCCGCCCTGTTCTCTGCGCTTGAGTCTGCGCGAGCCACTGGGAACGGAAATCGATCGGAATCGGGCAAGGCGGGCGTAGGTTCGTCCTCATGGAAGCGTGCCGGATTGCAGGAAGCCATGCGGGGCCGAGAATGATCTACGAAGTCACTTTGGCAAGCAAGCCACCGCAGGCAGGCAAACCGCCGGAGGCAGGGAAGCCGCTGCAGGTGGAGGTAGTCCGCCAAGGCGCGCTCTGGTTGTGCCGCATGGACGGCCGCGAGTGGCTGGTGGATGTGGTGGAACCCCGCCCGGACGTCCTCTCTCTCGTGATTGCCGGAGCCGTGCATGAAGTCCGCCGCGACCGCTTTTCCGAGGGCATGCGCCTGGTCCTCAAAGGGAAAACTTTTCTGGTGGATGTGCGCGATCCTCGCTCGCTCCGCGCGCGCCGCGCTTCGGCAGCATCTGGAGAGGGACCACAGAAGCTTCTGGCATCCATGCCCGGAAAAGTGGTGCGTGTCCTGAAGTTCGCGAACGATCATGTCGAAGCTGGTGAAGGCATCCTTGTGGTCGAAGCCATGAAAATGCAGAACGAACTGAAGTCGCCGAAGAAAGGAATCGTACGGCAAGTTATCGCCTCACCCGGAGCAGCCGTAAATGCCGGCGATGTACTTGCAATCGTGGAGTAGCAGGCACCCTAGATAACCAGGAACGTCTTGTACCTCAACAATGCCGGCCTATGTGCAATCGCTGGAGCAGCACCGCACACCCGAGTGGATATCTACCCAAGCGGAAGTTGACCATTCAGAGCAGAGCGCAACTGCGCTAAGATTGCTTTTCAGAGAGGTATCCTGCTATATGGGAAGAGTGCCTGCAGTGCGACATGACGCCGACGTAACAGGGATCGAGCGAGACGGTCGGCATCACCGGGGTACCATAGTCGTGGCCGCGTGAAATAGAGGCACAAAGTAGATCGGGAGCTTCAGGTTACCGGCCGTCAGTACTTCTCTGCTTTAGCAACATGGATATCAGTAACCAGAAACGTGAGTCTTTTTGGCGGGAAGCCGTTGCCCTGCATGGCTCCATAACGCCGCATGTGCTCCCATACGTTTTCCAGTTTGGAGTCATCTCGGCGGTGACGCTGTTCGCCTCTTCCGTCATCGAGCAACGCTTCGGTGTGCGTGCGGCCCTACAGGTGGCCCCCTACGAGCTGGCAGGCGCGGCTTTGGGCGTTTTGCTCGTATTGAGGACGAACGCTGGATACGACCGCTGGTGGGAAGGACGCAAGCTGTGGGGCGGTATTGTAAACCAGTCGCGCAACTTTGCGATCAGCGCGCTCGCTTATGGACCGAACGATCCCGCGTGGCGCGAACAAGTCGTGCGCTGGGCAGCATGCTTTCCGCACGTAGCCCGATCCAGCTTGCGCAATGAGCCGCCCCCGCCCGAGGTAAAGGCATTGCTGGGCGAGAAGGCTGCTGCTTCGCTAGCCAAAGCGGATCACATGCCCAGTTTTGTCTCCAGAGTGCTTGCAGAATTGCTGCGCGAAGCCTGGGAACGTTCTACCATGAACGGTTTTGCATTTCTCCAGGTGGACCGAGAGCGCGCTTCGCTCATTGATCACGTGGGTGGCTGTGAGCGCATTCTGAAATCTCCGCTTCCGCGGGTATACTCCATCAAGATCCGCCGCTTTATAACACTATTCCTGCTTACCCTCCCACTTGCGCTCGTGCACAGAATCGAGCATACATTCTTAATTCCGCTAATCACAATGATGGTAGCTTATCCCATTATGTCACTGGACCAGATCGGTATCGAGTTGGAGAACCCATTCTCAACAAAGAATTTGAGTCATCTCCCGCTGGAAGATATCTCAGCCACCATAGAGCGTAATCTGATGGCGGTAGAGAAGCTGAAGGATGCGGTGGGTCTTACCGAAGCCCGCTCCACTCAGGCAGGAAGCCTCTCTTCAGATTAGTCTGTTGTGAAGTATGGACTACTGTCGAAATTAGCCAACACTCCGGCGATTATCAAAAGCTTTTAGATCTGCTTGAGAAAAGGTTGGCGTGGCACTCAAATGTGTGTTCGCAGCGGACAGTCTCCGCTCGACTAACCATTGAATTGCACTGAGGTATTCTAGAAACTGTGGCGCGCCTATACGCGCCACAGAACGTAACCTTTCTTAACTTTCAGGAGCATCTGTAAGACTAGAACCGGAATGTAATGCCGCCGGTCATGTCAAACTCATGAAAGTATTTGTCATTACCCACTACCCAGCATCCGCCCCAGAACGGGTCGCACCAATATCCGGCGTCGGTAGTGGTAATGTAAGTTGGAGACCATTTCACCTGGCCACGCAGACCGAAGTGTTTGCTGAAGTTGTACTTCGCGCCCGCGCCAACCGCCACTGCAAACTGAGTGGTTCCGTCAACCCCTCTTCCCGGAGACAGGTCGCTTGCTCCCATGCCAAAGTAGGCAAAAGGCCGCAAAGGCATCTCCCGGCCGGTAAAGTGATATACGAAGTTCCCCATATACTGATTCTGACTCAAGTTGAATATCCTTGTGTCGGGGCCGCCGAGAAGCGGTTGCGCTAACGTATCAGCGCTGGTCCGATTCCACTGGAACTCGACTCCATAGTGTTCCCCGAGCAAAGCACCCACCGTAGCTCCGTAATTCAGGGCATTCTTAACTTCAATACGATCGAACTGCGTGGTTGAAAGGTCAAGTCCACCATTAATTTGACCACCAAGATGCGCAGTAACTTCAAATGTCTGTGCAAAAGCAGATGTAGATACAAGCACTAGCAAGCTGGCCAGAGCCGAAAGAAATATGTGCCTTGAATTCATGCTAAACCTCTCCTGGATGTACCCGCCCACTGCTTATCCTAGCCAAGCGTCTGCCGTAGCAAACTGCCAGTATTGCCAGCGGATCATCAGGAATCTCAGGACAATGGTCTGATAGCTTCCGTCAGTCTTCCCGGGAAAAACTTAAGCACTGCCAGTTTTGGCAGTAGAGTTCTTTGGTCTCGCCAGAGGAGCATATAAGGAATGGCTGCTATATGTTTGAGTAACTGTGTTTCCCGCGAACGGTGCTCAGAGTAGGAGCCTTGGGAGAATTCAGGAAACGGAGGATTAGGCCCATGTGGCGCGATTACAGGATCACAGTTTTCATTATGCTGCTGATGTTTATTAGTTCTGCCTTGGTCGCAGCAGACGAGGTTAAAGGTGTGATCATCAACAGGGCGGGCGATGAGCTGACTGTCAAGACCGGGACAGGAAACGTCACCGTCGCTGTTACTGCTAACACAAAAACTCAGGACGATCGTGGGCTCCTTGGGGTCCGACAGCAGGAAAAGTCCTCTGACGCGCTAATCCCAGGCCTCAAAGTGACGGTTCAGGCAACCCAGGAACAGGGCAGGCTAGTGGCAAGCGAGGTCTTTGTCGATGGAGATGACCTGGAAACTTCGGAAATGATCCAAGCCGGCACATACCCTATTACGCAAAGACTTGATACTCAGGAGAAAGCGATCGAATCTGCTGAGCAACGGCTGGCTCAGATCGAAGCTGCACTGAAGGCGCAAGGACAAAAGCT
>JBFXAV010000112.1:0-7273 GCA_050183935.1 Candidatus Korobacteraceae bacterium
ACGGACCAGGAAGTGGAGTGCCTGAAAACAGGACAGCCGCTTCCGTGGGAAGGCGGCAACGGCGCCCAGACCGCTGCGCCCGCTCCGGCAGCAGCCGCAGCCGCTCCTGCGCCTTCTGCCGTTGCCGTCGCTTCCCCTCCAGCCGGAGGCGCTCCCAGCGCCCTGGCGGATGAACTGATGAAAAGCGGCCGCAAGTGGAGCCGCTCTTCCATCGCCGCTGAAAACAACTATCGCAAGAAGAAATCCATGCCCCTGCTGTCGGACGCTGACAGTGCCTACCTGCTCGGCGAGGAGGCGCCTGCTCCCGCCGCTGCGGCGGCTCCGGCAGCTTCCGCAGGCAGGGCTGGGGCTGCTCCCGCGCGCGCTGCCTCGCCAGCGCTTCCCTCCACGCCACCTTCGCGCAGCGAGGGTCCGGCGGTGCGTTACGTTGGCCGGCCCGCCGTAGGTACATCCCAGGCTGCGGCCGCCGGAGGCGTTGCCACCCTCGGTCCCGTCAATACCGAAGTGGACCGCCGCAGGCGGCGCATTGTATGGGTGGCCGTTGCCGCGTTTCTCACCACCTGGCTGATTGCGTTCTTCCGCTTCTTCCTGCCACGCACCCTGTTCGAGCCCAGCACCGTCTTCAAACTCGGATATCCCTCCGACTACGGCCTGGGCGTGGATACCAAATGGCAGCAGAAGTACCGCATCTGGGTGACGCGCACTCCCGATCGCCTGTTCGTGATCTACGCGCGCTGCACTCACCTGGGCTGCACTCCCGACTGGAAGCCCAGCGAAAGCAAATTTAAGTGTCCGTGCCATGGCAGCGGATACGACACCGAAGGCGTGAACTTCGAGGGTCCTGCGCCCCGGCCCATGGACCGGGCGCATGTTGAAGTAGCTCCCGATGGACAGATTGTGGTGGACGTGAGCAGGCTGTACGCGTGGCCGAAGGGCCAAGCCAGCCAGTTCGACAGTCCGGGAGCGTTTGTTTAAATTTTTGCGCGTTTGAAATTAAGCGAGCTCTGGTGAGGTCCTATGGCCGACGAAGAGAAACAGAATGGCGCTCAAGAAAACGGGAATGGCAAAAAGGGCCTGGCAGTCCTTGACCTCATCAAGGACGATGTGACCGCTCTCAAAACCGAGATCCCGCAGAAGGCGAAAGAACAGATCGAGGGACTGAAGGACCCGACGAAGACCCAGGTCTATACCTCGATCTTCCGCCACAAGCACGACGACACGCCGCGTAACCGCGCGCTGGGCGTGCTGTCGAACGTCTTTCTCCACCTGCATCCGGCCAAGATCAACCGCGACGCGGTGCGCTACAGCTATACCTGGGGCATGGGCGGGATTACGTTCTACCTGTACATTGTGCTCACCTTCACCGGCACGCTGCTCATGTTCTATTACCACCCAACCAAGGTGCAGGCATTCCGCGACATTCTGTATCTGGAACATGACGTTCCCTTCGGCAAGTTGTTGCGCAACATGCACCGCTGGGCTGCGCACTTGATGGTGATCGCCGTCGAGTTGCACATGTTCCGCGTGTTTCTTACCGGCTCGTACAAAAAGCCGCGTGAGTTCAATTGGAGCGTGGGCGTGATCCTGCTGGTGCTTACGCTGTTGCTGTCGTTTACCGGATACCTGCTTCCTGATGACCAGTTGGGATTTTGGGCGGTGACGGTGGGAACCAACATGGCACGCGCCACTCCGATGCTGGGGCACGAAGGTCCGTTCGGCGCGGAGATGGGCATGACTCCGTACAACGACGTGCGCTTCGGGCTATTGGGTGGGTCCATCGTGGACGCCAACGCGCTCTTGCGCGCCTACATCTGGCATTGCATTGCCATCCCTATCATCGCGTCGGTGTTTATGATTGTGCACTTCTGGCGCGTGCGTAAAGACGGCGGTATCTCCGGACCAGCGCAGGTCGTGCTCTATTCGGAGTCCGGCAAGCGGCGGAGGGCGGACTAACGCGTCAGCAAGATTTTGGGCCCTGGTGCAGTAACTCGATTCGCGGCGCAACTCCAGTGAAATGTTGGAGCCGGGCGCCTGGAGCCTGAACATGGACTGGTATCAGCTTTGGATCGTCGCAGCTACCCCGGACAACATTCCGATTGTGGCCCTCTTGCCGCTGGTCATCTTCTATTCGTGGCTGGCGTATCGCCAGGCGAGGGACAATGACAAGCTGATCGAAGAGCTCGAGGGCAACCCGGCACTGGCGAAAACCCACCATCGCAAGACCTTTCCCTTCAAGCCTGGCTGGCAAAAGGAAGTTCACGTCTGGCCGTTTCTGCTGCGTGTTGAGTTCCTTGCCGCGATCATCGTCACCGTTATCCTGATGGTCTGGTCCATCACGCTGAACGCGCCGCTGGAAGAGCCCGCCAACCCGAACCTGACCATGAATCCCTCCAAGGCCCCGTGGTACTTCCTGGGATTGCAGGAGATGCTGGTCTACTTCGATCCCTGGATCGCGGGCGTGCTCATGCCAGGACTAATCGTCGGCGGCCTGATCGTGATTCCCTACATCGATACCAACCCCTTGGGCAGCGGCTACTACACGCTGAAGCAGCGTGGCTTTGCCATTGCCGTGTTCTTCTTCGGGTTCGTAATCCTGTGGGTGAGCATGATCATCATCGGAACGTTCATTCGCGGTCCGGGGTGGCAGTGGTTCTGGCCGGGGCAGACATGGGATCACAACCGGCTGGTGTATGAGGTGAACCGAGACCTGCACGAGCAGCTCAATACATTTCTGCCATCGGCATTGCAGATAACTTCCACATGGGCCAAGGGCGTGTTTGGAGCCATTGTCGTGGGGGGATTTTTCGTGATCTTCGGCGGGCTGGCACACCACCTGTTCCGCCGCCGCCTGCGGAAGGACTATGAACGCATGAGCCTGTTGCAGTACGCCACGCTCATGTTTTTCCTGCTGACGATGGTCGCGTTGCCCATCAAGATGGCGCTGCGGCTGCTGTTCAACACCAAGTATGTGTGGGTAACACCGTGGTTCAACGTGTAGTGGTTGTTGATCATTCGTGGTCTGGTCGTTAGCAAAATCAAGGAGGAGGCCCGTGCCCGAGCAACCGATTCCCGAGCAGGATCCGATTACCAGCAAGTCGTACGCCTTGCATTACCTGATCGCGACGGTCCTGCTGGTGGGAACTTTGTTCTGGGCGCTGTGGGACGAAGCCTATGGGCAGCGTCCGTGGAAGCAATTCCAGACGGAGTTCCGGACGCGCTATTCCAAGCTGCTCCAGCAGGTGCGCTCGCAGTCCTCTACGTCGCAGCAGGAACTCCAGCAATCCGCCGAATACCAGCGCCTGAACGCCGCCTACGAGCAGGCCGTGCGCGAATCCGATGCCCGCAGGACTGAAATCCAGAGAACTCTCGCCACCACCAATGACAGCCTACTGGCCGTGCAAGGAGTATTCACCGACCGCCGCGCATATGTGAACTACCTCACATATGAACTGGAGTACGCCCACAGCGAAAGCGACAAGCAGAGCCGGCAGCGCGAAATCGACGAGTACAAAAATGAGTCCGTGGAGGTGCGTTTCTCCGATGGCAAGACCGAGCAGATGAACTTCAATCAGCTCGAACAGCGGTACAACTCGCTACGGGATGAGAAGACGCGGCTCTCGGCGGAGCTGGGCGAGATTCTCAAGCCGGTCAACGACGCCCAACTGGCGGTGAATACGTGGATCAGCGATCGTATGGTGACGCTGACGCCGTCGCAGATCACGGGACTCCAGAATCGTACGGAAAGCCTGGTTCCGGACATCCGCCAGATCAACGTGGCGGAAGCCAACATTGTGGACCGCTGCGAATCCTGCCACCTAGGAGCGCGCGAACCGGTGCGCATTACCGCCGCATCCATGACGGACGGCTCGGGCACTCCGGACGGTTTTGCGCGGGCATTCGTCAGCCATCCGGATCTTGAGCTGTTGCGGATGCACGATCCGGAAGTGTTCGGATGTTCCACCTGTCACCAGGGCAACGGGCGCGCCACCACCAGCGTGGAGCAGGCACATGGTAACTACAAGCACTGGCTATGGCCGCTGTTCAAGAAGAGCAATGTGGAAGCAGGATGCCAGACCTGCCACGGCGCCGACATGGTGCTGGCGACGACGGGTGGCAGCGGATCGCTGATCAGCGAAGGCAAGTTCCTGTTCCGGCAGCGCGGGTGCAATGGCTGCCACCGCTACGAAAACTACGACCGCGAACCGGAAGAACTGCTGAACGTTGCCCAGCAGATTCGCCAGTTGGAAACCGCGAAAAAAGACAACAGCCGCACCGGCGAACAGGCCATGCGCGAGGCCGATGATCCGAACACCACCAGCGAGCAGGCCAGCCGCCTGAACACGCTGGCGGAAGCCATGCGCGTGGCGAACAGCAAAATCGATGGCCAGATCGAACAGCTCGACGTCCGCAGCCGCAGCCTGCTGCTCGACATGAAGAAGCTTGGTCCGGATCTGAAGGAAATTCGCGCCAAACTAAACAAAAACTGGCTACCGGAGTGGATTCACAAACCCACGGACTTCCGGCCTACGACCAAGATGCCGAATTTCCGGCTCAACGACCAGCAGCTTCGTTCCATTTCTGCGTACTTGTGGCAGACCGCTTTACGCGATCCTCTGCCCCAGGCCCCGGCAGGAAATGCCGAGCGCGGCAAGGAACTGTTTGAGACGCGCGGCTGCCTGGCGTGCCACTCCATCAGTGACGGCGGACAGACCATCGGTGGGAACTTCGCTGCTGACCTGAGCCGCGTGGGCGAAAAGGTCAACTACAACTACCTGTTCCGCTGGATCAAGGATCCCCGGCAACGCTCGCGTCCCTATTGTCCTTATGAGAAAAAGGACATCGGGCCGGAGGATTACGCAAAGAAAGGTCTCCCGTACGTCTTCGACCTTGAACATACCCAGTGTCCCAATGATGGCCATGAACTGCTAGTCCAGCAGATGACGGTCATGCCCGACCTTCGTCTTCCGGATGCGGAAATCGCGGACATCGCTACCTACCTCATGACCCGGCGTGACCGCGAGCCTTCGGCATACGCCGAAGCGTCTTACCTCGACGACGCCAGCCTTCAGGCTGAAGGCAAGAAGTGGGTGCAGCACTTCGGATGCGCCGGGTGCCACGAGATTAGCGGCCTTGAAGAAGAAGGACGTATTGGCACCGAGCTGACCATGGAAGGCAGCAAGCCGATTGAGCGGCTGGATTTTGCCATCCTGACGCACGCGGCGGAGCGCGGCGGACATGAGCCGATCAGCGATCCCGTGGCACAGGCTCGGCTGCCCGAAGGTCCGGCAACCGGCCCCTGGTACAACCACAAGGGATTCTTTGAGCACAAGCTGGCGCAGCCGGACATCTACGACCAGGGCAAGATTCGCACCGAAGAAGAAAAGCTGCGCATGCCCGATCCCCACCTCACCAAGGAACAGGTGCAGGCACTGACTACGTTCCTGCTGGGCAGCCAGGAAACTTCCCTGCCCGCCAGCTACCAGTACAAGCCCGAGGATGCACGCCGCGACATTCAGGAAGGCTGGTGGATCGTTCGCAAGTACAACTGCGTGGGCTGCCACCAGTTCACTCCGGGGCAGAAGACCGCGCTGGAAGATTTGCCGCGCTACCGCTCGAATCCAGAGACTCTGCCTCCGAAGCTGCTGACCCAAGGCGCGCGCGTTGATCCCGAGTGGCTGCTGCGCTTCCTCTCCAACCCGGCTTTGAGCACCAACAGCATGGATCGCAACGGGGTGCGCTCCTACCTGGGCGTGCGCATGCCCACTTTCTATTTCTCGCAGAACGAACTGCGGAAGCTGGTGCGCTTCTTCCAGGCCTTGTCGCAGCAACCGACGCCGTACATTCCGGAGCGGCAACCGCTGCTCACGTCGCGTGAGATGGACATTGCCCGCGCGCTATTTACCAGCACTGCGGCGCCCTGCCTGCGATGCCATGCCACCGGAGACCCGGTGCACGACCGTACCGCCACCGCTCCCAACTTCCTCCTGGTAAAAGAACGTCTCAAGCCGGGATGGACAGAACGCTGGCTGCTCGATCCGCAATCCATCAGCCCCGGCACGGCAATGCCTTCCAATTTGTTCCGGCGGGAGGGTACGCGCTGGGTGTTCTCCGGACCGGTGCCACCCTCGTTCCAGGGATATGAAGGCGACCACCACAAACTTCTGGTGCGGTATATGTTCCAGCTCACTCCCGAGGAGCAGCGGCGCGTCTCCTCGGGACTGGGCCGGGCAGCAGCCTCGCCACCAGGGCATACCGCCCCCGCAAGTGGCAGAAAGCCGCAGTCGGCGGGTAATACAACCAGGCCGGCAGGCAGTAGTGCGGGACCGATTGCTTCAAGGTAGAATGGAATGTTTCACCTTGGGCGCAAAGCCCGTCCGTTACTGCGGCCGGCGAAGTCGGGTCCCGGTTCAAGGAACCGCTTTCAAACGTTTTGAAAACTAATATGAGAGGCCGTGATTTATGAACTCTAGAAACAAGCTCCCCCTTGTGGCGCTGCTCGCTCTTGGACTGCTCCTGACCCTTGGCGCGTGCAGCGGCGGCAGCGAAAAAGCCAGTGAAGCCCCAGCCGAACAGCCCGCGGCTACGCAACAGGCAGCCGCGCCCGTCGACCCGGCTACTGCGGCAACCATCTCGGGCACGGTCAAGTACACCGGCCAGGTTCCGCGCCCGGCCAGAATCGACATGAGCCAGGACCCTAGCTGCAAGGGTGAAAACATGGTGCACCTCATCGCAGCCGAGAACGGCAACCTGGCGAATGCGTTTGTGTATGTGAAGGAAGGTCTCGGAAACCGCACCTTCCCCACCCCGCAGGAGCATGTGGTGATCGACCAGAAAGGCTGCCAGTACCATCCTGCCGTGCTGGGCGTGATGGCAGGGCAGACTGTAGAGATCCGCAACAGTGATCCCACCACCCACAACGTTCACCCCACGCCGCGCGAAAACCGCGAGTGGAACGAGTCGCAGGCCCCGAACGCAGCCGCGCTGGAAAAGACTTTTGCCCGCGAAGAGATCATGATGCAGGTGAAGTGCAATCAGCATCCGTGGATGAAGATGAACGTCAATGTCCTTCGGCACCCATTCTTTGCGGTGACCGACAGCAGCGGCAATTTTGAGATCAAAGGCCTGCCTCCGGGCGAGTACACTGTGGCCGTAGTGCACGATCGCCTGGGCGAGCAGACACAGAAGATCACCGTCGCGCCCAAGGAGTCCAAGGCCACGGAATTCAGCTACGGCGCGGGAGGCGCAGCCAAGGCTTCCATGTAGCCGATGCACA
>JBFXAV010000113.1:0-7253 GCA_050183935.1 Candidatus Korobacteraceae bacterium
CACGCCTTGCACGCGGCGTCTCTGCTCCGTCTTAACAGGAATCACAAACCGTTCGCCACGGATCGTTACCAGCTCGTCCTGCACCGCGCCTTCGCTGGCCAGATGCCGCACGTAGGCTCGCAGCGACTCGTGAATCGTGCGCTTTTGTTTTTCGATGTCTCTGCGAATGTGTGCCAGTGCCGGAGATGCCCGGTCATCCAGCGAACCATCCGGAAGGATCTTGTTACGGAAGGAGCGCAACAGCTCGGTGAAATCGGCAATTCCTCCGGAAAACGCGCTGATTGCCGGCCAGGGATCGTCACTCTCCCACCCGTCGCGCCGCTCTCGCTCCTGCGCCTGCCGCCGGAAGTTCGTGGGAGGCTCCTGCACCAGCGCCCGCCACTCATCCGCGCGTTCCACCAGCACCAGTACATCGCGAATCTCTTCCGGTTCCAGCATCGCTCCGTCGATACGGGACTTTTCCAGCACCGTTCCCGGATCGTGCAGCCCGCTAAAATCAAAGCGTCCACCGGAACGCAGAAATGCCCGCACCTCGGACGTCAGTTGCTGTTGCAACTCAATCCACGACCGGTCTGTGCTGGCCACCAGTCGCGAGACACGTTCCTGCCCCAGCGGTGACTGCGCATAGCCGCGTACCAGCCCCAGAAGTGAATCGAGCTCCAGCACCCGCGCGCTGGTGTACTCCAGAGTTGCAGACATTCGTCTATGGTAACCGGAGTCCATCGCATGCGGAATCCGTGCCAGTGCGAACAGGGAATCGTTATTTCAAGCAACTCAGGAGTGGAGGCAAGAACCCGTGCGACGTAAATACAACTACTTGGAAATCTGAACCAATGGCACAGGTTTTTCCGAAGAGTGGAGACCCTGCCGCCAGCGTTCGGGTACTACCTTGGCTCGGCGCAGGCGGTTGAAAGCCGAGCCAATTGCCACCGAACTTCCCGCAAGGTGCCCCACCCGCAGCGGCCCTCGAATTTTGTGCTTAGTCAGCCAGTGGAACCCCATGCTCACCGCGCACCCGCACTGCGCGCAGTCCGGGGTTCCGCCAAAGACGCAGGGTTCCACCCGGCTCTTTAGGTCTGCCGAGTAGTTGGTGGACATTTTGGAGAACGTGCACTCATCGGGGTTGCGTGGCGGCGAAGCCACCGCCTCCGCGTAACCCTTGCTCACCAGCAGCTTGGGAAATCGCTCGCGCCACGTTGCCATCTCCGCTACCAGGCGAGCGCGATCTTCCGGCGTCAGCTTCTCCGTGCTCGTCTCCCCAACCTGCGGAGTGTAAACGCTGATCCAGATTTTATGGACCTCAGGACGCTCGCTCCAGAACGCAAAGTACTCTTCCAGGTAGCTCTTCGTCTGCACCATAGGACGCGTGATCGTCAGGTGAATGTTCACCGAGCGCCCTTCGATGTTTTGCAGAATGCGCTCATACGTCGCTGGCTTGCGTCGAATGTCGTGATCCTCGCGCAGCCCATCTACGGAAACCGCCACCCGCACCCGCGGCAAAGCCATCCATTCCATGGGAATTGCAATCACTCCGCTCGTTACCACCAGCGAATGCACTCCCATGCCACTCAGGATCGGCAGTATTCGGCTTAATTCGCGGTGTCGTACCAGCGGCTCACCTCCCACAAGCGAAACGTGCAGCGGCTGGTGCTTCCGTACCAGCTCCACCACTCCGTTCACCAGGTCGTCGCCTCGGTAGTCATTCAGCTCACGCAATACCACCTCTCCGCCCAGATGATTGTCGTTGTAGGCATAACACCCGGGGCAGGAGAGTGGGCACTCACGCGTGATCTCGATCGAGAGCATGGGGGCTCTTCCGGTGAGGATTCTCATCCAGGCGGCAATCAACTCGCGGGGATTCATGGGATGTTAGATGTGCAAACAACCTTGCAGGGACAGTAAGAACATGCGTGCAGACTCAGCAGGGGTTGAGGTCCCACTTAAGATGAATTGAGCGCGGAGATGTTGCAGAAACATAGGGAGGCTATTCCCTTACCAGGGAATTCCGAGCGGAGCAGAAAACACCAAAGCCAGCCTTCTGCTTACAACATCACCGTTTGCTATATTTTTTGTGATCTATGCGAGCCCGTTATCAGCGATGGATGTATGAGTGGGAAACCCTTCTCACCACGCGGGATACCAATCGTGTGGTGCGGCCGTTCGATTGGGGTACTGAATGGACCCAGGGCTGGCCTGGCGGCAATGGAGCGCATCCCAGCCCAACTCCGGCTTCGCTGGAGGGCCATTTCCATGGCTTGAATCTGTCGCTCGTTGCCCGCAGCGACGAATTCTTCTCTTATCGCACCCCTGACGATTTTCGCCTCGAGACTCGCAAGGTCGAGCCGTGCTTTCCCGGCAACGGCTCTCATCCAGTTAAGGATTACGGAAGCGCTGAATTCCTGCGCTTTACATCTCCGGTCGAAAGCCCCTACCCGGAAAACAACATCGTAAACGCCCGCTGGTTTCCTGCCCCCGGCCGCCGTGCCGTCATCGTCCTGCCGCAGTGGAACGCTGACGCTCTCAGCCACAATGGTTTGTGTCGCATTTTTAACAACTTCGGAATCTCCGCTTTGCGACTCAGCATGCCGTACCATGACGTCCGCCGCCCCCCTGAGTTGGAGCGCGCTGACTATGCGGTCTCGGCCAATGTAGGACGGACAATCGCGGCCGCCCGTCAGGCAGTCGTGGATATTCGCTCCTGCCTGGACTGGCTGGAGTCACGCGGCTATACGCAGCTCGGCATCCTCGGAACCAGTCTGGGCTCCTGCTATGCCTTCATCGCCAGTTCTCACGATTCGCGTCTGCGCGTGAATGCCTTTAACCATGCCTCCACATACTTCGCCGATGTGGTCTGGACCGGCCAGTCCACTCGCCATATCCGCGCCGGTATTGAATCTGCCATTACCTTGGAAAGCCTGCGCCACAGTTGGCTCTCCATCAGCCCCATGGCCTACTTTGACCAGTTCAGCCGCTGGCCGAAAAAGTCCTTAATCGTCTATGCAACCTACGATCTTACATTTCTCCCGGAGTTCTCCCGCCATGTGGTCGAGGAGTTCCGTCGCCGCAGTCTCGACCACCGTGTAGCAGTGCTGCCTTGTGGCCACTACACCACCGGAGAGTCGCCCTACAAGTATCTGGATGCCTGGCATCTCACCCGCTTCCTGGTCGGTGCATTCCGCAAGCTCTAGACTGGGCTGATAGCTCGAACCTGCTGTGTAATAGTGGGAAATACCCGCATGGAAGTCGCTCTGGAGAGCGATTGAACACCTGAAATCCGCACAAAGTGGAGCCTGAGGACCTGATTACGCAGCAAGGAGCCCCTCACGAAGTGCTCGAGCCACCTGTTGCCGCTCTCAGTCACTGCACTCGGAGTCATATAGGGTATTAACTCTATAATAAATAGTACCGAAAGCATCAAAATCTGTGGGAATCTGGAGACAGCTTGTAGGGTGGGCCTCAACACTTCCAATATTTACTATGAGATAAGAATCGGAGTGTTAATTGCTAAGTAAATAGGGTGAAGGCCCGTACACATAGGAGGCCCACCTGTGAATCGCTCTCTGCTCCCCGCCGTCGTTGCTCTGGCAGTCACCTTGTTTTCCGCTGGTTTGTTGGCTCAGACAGAAACCGGGCAAGTCGCTGGAACTGTCCAAGATTCTTCAGGTGCGGTCATCCCGGATGTGACCGTCACGCTGACGAATGAGAATACAGGGCTGACACGAACCACTCAGACTACAGGCACTGGCCTCTACACGTTTACGAACCTCCAGCCTGGCCTCTACGAGGTAAGGATTCAAGCGCCGGGATTTGCGCCGTTTGCTCGGCGCTTGCAGATTTCCGTAGGCTCGGTGAACACCGTGAACGCGCAGATGCAGGTTGGCGCCGGCGCCCAAACCACGGTAGAGGTGATATCCGAGGAAGGCGCCGAGGTTGAAACCCGCACACCTCAACTTTCCACGTTGGTGACTTCACAGCAGGTTACGCAGTTGCCCACACTAACGCGGAATCCCTACGACCTGATTCAAACCACCGGCTTCGTCTCCTCGCTCACCCAGAATCTGGGATCGCCCTCGCAAAACGTAGAGGATGGATTCGACCGCGGCGTCGGAATGAGCATCAACGGTCAGCGATCTGCTTCCGTCAACATCCTGATGGATGGCGGCGAGAACGTGGACCAGTTCGACGCGACCGTTGGACAAAGCGTGCCGCTGGATTCCGTCCAGGAATTTCGCGTAACCAGCAGCACCTTTGAGGCACAGTATGGGCGAGCATCGGGCGGTGTTATCAACGTTGCCACCAAGTCGGGAACCAATGCGTTTCACGGCACGGTGTATGAGTTCAACCGCAATTCCGCATTGGCATCCAACGGGTATGACAACAATGCCCGCGGGCTCGAGAAGCCGTTCTTTAATCGCAATAACTTTGGCTTCTCACTGGGTGGTCCAATTGTCCAGAACAAGGCGTTTTTCTTTCTCAGTGGAGAGTGGCTGTTCATCCGTAGCAGTTCCCCGGAGAACATCCTGGTTCCCACTCCGGAGTTCATTGCCGCCGCCGCGCCAGAGACCCAGGCCTTTTTTACTCAGTATGGAGCCTTAAGTCCTGATGCGCGCTTCAATCGCGCGATTACGGTTGGCGATGTGATCGCGGGCGAGGGAGCCACCGGGGCCTTTGCCGCCCTGCCCGCTACCATGCCCGCCTTCAATGAAGTTGTTATCCCTGTGCCCCGGGATGCAGGAGGCGGTGACCCGCAGGACAATAACCGTTCCGTCGCCCGTATTGACTACAACATCAGTGACAGGAGCCTGCTGTTTCTGCGGTATTCGCGTGAAGAGGAAAACCAGTTTCCGGGAGCTAATTCCTTCAGTCCTTATGACGGCTTCAACACCGGCGTGCGGCTCAACAATCACAATGCCATGGCTTCCTTTACGCGCACCTTTACTCCCACGCTGGTGAACCAGACCAAGGCCATCTTTAATCGTGTGAATGAAGTGCAGCCGCTTGGGGCGAATCCGGCGCAACCGACTCTCTATTTCGTCGGCGGCGGCAGCGAAGGATCCATCATTAACGGCGTCCGTGTTGCCATGCCTGGCTACCTGCCGTTCGATCCCGGTTCCGCCATTCCGTTCGGCGGCCCGCAGAATGTGTACCAGGTGACCAATGACACCACCTGGACGGTTAGCTCCCACACCATCCGCTTCGGCGGCCAGTACATTCATACCCGCGATAACCGAACCTTTGGTGCTTACCAGAATTCAGTCCAGTCTCTCGCAATCAACAGCCTGCCTCTGGGCCTCAACAACTTTCTCGCTGGCCAGTTGGAGCGTTTTGAAGGGGCCATCGATCCACGCGGCGCTTTCCCTTGCGTCACCGATCCTGCAACCGGAGAACCCGTCGTGACGGCGGGATGCACGGTTTCACTTCCGGCAACGCAGCCACGCTTCAGCCGTAACTACCGTTACAACGACATTGCCGCCTATGCGCAGGATACGTGGCGTCTTTTCCCTCGCCTGACATTGACGCTTGGAGTGCGCTGGGAGTACTTCGGCCCGCAGCACGGTGTTGATCCCGACCTGGACTCGAATTTTTATTACGGGGCTGGAAACAGCATCTTTGAACAAATCCGTACCGGACAGGTGTTCACTGTTCCCAACTCACCCATTGGCAGTTTTTGGGAGCCGGACTACAACAACTTCGCGCCGCGGGTCGGATTTGCCTGGGATATGTTTGGAACCGGCAGGACAGCCCTGCGCGGCGGATACGGAATCGGCTACGAACGCAACTTTAACAACGTAACCTTCAACACCATCCAAAATCCACCGAACTACGCTGTCGTGGCACTGCAGCCGTTCGTGGATATTCCCGGAAACATTCCAGTCAGCACCAGCAACTTCGGGCCTCTCGCCGGGAGCGGTGTCACCGTGCCGCTGCCACGTTCCAGCCTGCGGCACATCGACCAGAACATACGGACGGCCTACGCACACTTCTGGAACCTGTCCCTTGAGCACGAGTGGCAACCTGGACTGGTGATGAGCCTGGCCTACTCCGGATCGCGTGGAGTCAACCTGTACTCGCTGGAAGATCCAAATCGTGTAGGAACAGGGAATCTTTTTCTCGGCGATCCCGCTGAGTGGGGACTAACGCGCCTGAATCAGCAGTACACGATCCTGAATACCCGGGGAAACAATGGGTTTTCCAACTACAACGGCCTGAACGTCGGTGTTCGCACCGCGCAGTTCGGTAGAACAGGACTTACCCTGAACGCAAACTATACCTGGTCGCACGCGATCGATAACCTCAGTTCTACCTTCAGCGACAACCAGTTCTTCAACCTTGGGCTGCTCGATCCCTTCAATCCGGGCGTGGACCGGGGGAATGCCGATTTCGACGTTAGACACCGGGCCGTGATCTCCGCCGTCTGGCAGGTCGGAGGAGACGACTTCTTCCAGAACCGCGGCTGGATGGAGCATGTGTTGGGCGGGTGGAGCGTGGCTCCCATCTTTGAAACTCGCAGTGGCAATCCATTCAGCGTGTATGACTGCACCAACGCGATCACGGCTTGCCCCTATATCGCGCCTAACGGGGACCCAGTTTCATTGAGCGCCGGGGAGTCAACGCCGATTGCCGGTGATCCGAATCTCTGGTCGTACATCACTATTCCGCAGTGGACGAGTTTCTCCAATCCAACGCTGAGCGCCATTGCGGGTGGTCCCGCGGGATCGGATTTCGGTCCCTTCCCCGCCAACATGATGCAGCGCAATTCTTTCTACGGACCTGGGGCATGGAACTTGAATTTGGGTGTGTACAAGAACATCCGGATCACGGAAGGGGCCGAGGTCCAGTTACGTGGCGAGGCATTCAACGTGTTTAATCACGCCAATATGTACGTCGTGCCCGTCAGCGCGGAAGCCTCCACCGCGCCCGGTGGTTCGAACCTGGTCGTAAATACCCGCCGTGGCGTCTCCGCATCGGATATCCGCGACCGGCGCAACCTGCAACTGGCGGTCAAACTCGTCTTCTAGTTCATCTCCTTTCAACAGCGCACCTGCCAGGGGAGCCGCAGCGGCTCCCCGATTGTTTGTGTTCGGAATACGATGTCATCCCGAGGGAGCGTGACTGACCGCTGGGAAGGAACGCGAGTCGAGGGATCATGCGGTGCTTGCCGACTGCCTTGCAGACCACGGATTCACACTCCCCACCGTTCACAACGTGATTCGCCTGAGCCGTACAATTACAATCGAAACCGCATGTCCACG
>JBFXAV010000114.1:0-7232 GCA_050183935.1 Candidatus Korobacteraceae bacterium
GTCCGTGGTGAGGAAGGAGCCCTGTGAAGTGCCGAAAATTTTTTCTTTCACCTCTGCTTTCAACAAGCGGAACTCTTTCGTGTCGATAAAGAGGGTAAACAGGCGCTCATCAGTTTCCAACAGGCCAAAAAGAAGGTGCTCAACGCCGATCTCGCCGGAAGCAGATTGCAACGCCACCTTCCGGGCATGGAAAATTGTTTGTCTTGCGTTCTCCGTATACCGTTCAAACATTTTCTTTCACTCTTGGGAGGTCTGGGCGAACAGCATATATGCGAGGATGAGACCAGGCAAATGAGTTGACCAATCCGCGTCACAGAGCCGACCAATGACTCCTCAGAACAAGACGCGATTCAAGGCCGTGAACCTCGAAGACGGCATGCCTGCCGTTCCTGCTGCGATGGCGCGGCTGGAGGATGCGCTGCGCGCAGCCCGGCGGGAGAAGTGCGTGGCTCTGAAGATTATTCATGGTTACGGATCGAGCGGGGTTGGCGGGACTCTGCGACAGCGGTTGCAGGCGGAGCTAGCGCAGCGAGTGGCCGGGGGAGAGATTCGGGCGTTCATCGCTGGCGAAGACTGGCGGGTGTCGAATCAGGATGCGTGGAATCTGGTGAACGCCTGCCCGGAGCTGCGCAAGGACGCCGACCTGGGACGGGGGAACCGGGGGATTTCGATTGTGGTGTTGTAAGAAGAAATCAGCACTCAGCCGACAGCATTCAGCCCAGCAAACCCCGAGTAAAGAAAAACACATCATCAGGATCGAGTACACGGAGTCTTGCGTCGCCTCAGAGTCACGGCTCATCGGAAGTCGTCATCGGGGAAACAGTCGCATCTCACCAGCTGTTTTACAATCCTCCCATGTCCGCGTTTGCAATCGGAGTTGACCTGGGCGGGACCAACCTGCGCATTGCCGCCATTGATGAGAGCGGGTCGCTGCTGGAAAAAATCACCATGCGCACGCGCGTGGAGGATGGCCCTGCGGTGGTGATTGACCGCATGTCCGCAAGCATTCAGCAGCTCGCGGCCAAATACTCCCCCGGCGCCAGGCTGCTGGGCGCGGGCGTGGGGATTCCGGGAATCATCGAGCTACGCACCGGAACACTCCGCGAGTCTCCGAACCTGCCCGGCTGGCACGACTACCCTGTGCGCGATGCAATCGAGCGCCGACTGGGAGCGCCTGTCATTCTGGAGAACGATGCCAATGCCGCCGCATTCGGGGAAACCTGGCTGGGCGCGGCCCGCGATTCCGGCAGCATGACTATGATCACGCTCGGCACCGGGGTAGGCGGAGGCATTGTGATTAACGGGCGCATCTGGCACGGCATGACCGGCATGGCCGGGGAACTGGGGCACATTACGGTCGATCCGAACGGGCCACGTTGCGGCTGCGGGAACATTGGTTGTGCCGAGCAGTATGCGTCGGCTTCGGCCATTATGCGCATGGCGCGCGAAAAGATCGAGGGCGGACATGCCGCCGAACTGGCGCGATTTGCTTCCAGTCCTGACGCCGAGTTCAATGCCAAGCTGGTACATAACCTGGCGGTGCAGGGTGACCGCCCGGCGCGTGAAATCTTCCAGGTGGTCGGATGGGCGCTGGGAATCCTGGTGGCTGACCTGATCAATGCGCTGAATCTTCCGATGTATGTGATCGGCGGAGGCGTGTCGGCTTCCTGGGAGATGTTTAGTCCGGCGATGTTTCGCGAACTGCGGAAGCGTTCGCTGATTTATACCGCTACCGCGCCAGCCGACACACGTGACGTTGAAGCCGGAGACCTGGCAAGCCCTCCCGAGGCACTGGCCGGACATACCATTGTGACCCGCGCAGTGCTGGGCAGCGATGCCGGACTCTATGGGGCCGCACGACTCCCCATGGTGGCGCATGAGCGCGAGACGCACATGCACAGCCCAAAGGCGTGAAGGCCAACCGGACGATTGGTTCAGCCCTTTTTTCAGGCGCTCTTTTTGCGGGTATGTCTGGGGCCTTGCGGGCGGGAAGCTGATTTGAGCCTGGCAATTTCCGGGTTGGTCAGCATGCGGAAGCGGCCGGGCTCGACGTCGAGCTCCAGTGGGCCGTAGCGCACCCGCTTGATCTTTTCCACATGGTGGCCGATCTCCTCGAACATGCGGCGAATCTGGCGGGTGCGGCCTTCGATCAGCGTGACTTCATACCAAGGGTTGGGCGCGTCGCGTACCAGTTCGATCTTTGCCGGAGCGGTCTTTACGGCCTTGCGGGCCGGAGCGACGGCAGACGGACGAGGGCGGCGTTCCTGAGGACGCACCAGCGGCGGTAGCGTGATGCCGCGGCGGAGCTTCTGAAGATTTTCTTCCGTCGGCTTCCCGCTGACTTTTACCAGATACGTTTTGGCGACGTGGGAGGAGGCGTGCATGAGGCGCTGCGCGAGGTCTCCATCGTTGGTCAGCAGCAGCAGGCCTTCGCTGGCGTAGTCGAGGCGTCCGACAGGGTAAATCCTGGCCTCGACGTTTTTGACCAGGCTCATTACCGTGGGACGTCCTTCGGGGTCGCTGACGGTGGTGACGTAGCCTTTGGGCTTGTTCAGCAGGAGATAGACATGCCGTTCCGGGCCGCTCAGGCGTTTGCCATCCACGCGGACATCGTCGGTGGAGAGATCGGCTTTAGCGCCGAGTTCGGAGGCGATCTCGCCGTTGACGCTGACTCGTCCGGAAGAGATCAACTCCTCTGCCTTGCGGCGCGAGGCGATTCCGGCGGCGGCGATGATCTTCTGGAGCCGTTCCTGTGGCATGTAGATAGAGATGATACAGGAGCGGGGTGGGCACGGGCGTGTTTAGGATATCGTCGCGCGTTGAGGAATATCCGACAGAGCGTGATCCCTCGACTCGCGCTCACTGCCCCTTCGCTACGCGCAGGGTCGCTCGCGCTCGCTCGGGATGACAGGGTTGAGGGGGGCGCTTTTCCGGCGGGCTGAAGCCCGCCGCTACCATCGCCGCAATCAGCTCGCCGATACCACACAGAATTAAGGATGGCTTTCGGCAGGCCAAAGCCGGGCGCTACCATGACCGCTATCTTGATTCGGCGGGTTCGGTCTCGGGAGTAGTTGGCTCGGCTGAAGTTTCGGTGGCTGGATTGTCCATCGCAGCGGCTTCGGACGCTCCGTCCGCGAACAGGTCTTCTTGCCCATCAGCGGTCATCTTCTCGAATTCTTCCAGGCTGGGCAGCTCGCTCACGTCTTTCAAACCAAAGCGCAGCAAGAACTCTTTGCTGGTCTTGTAAAGGATGGGACGACCGACGACTTGTTTGCGTCCGGCGGTGGCGATGAGCTTGCGGTCGAGAAGCGTGGACAGGACGCCGCTGGATTCCACGCCGCGGATTTCGGTGATCTCCGGGGCGGTGACGGGCTGCTTGTAGGCAATCACGGCGAGCGTCTCCAGGGCCTGAAGCGAGAGCTTCATAGGAGGCTTCAGGCTCTTGACGAAGGCGCGCACGGCATCGTGGTGCTCAGGTTTGGTGGCCATGCGGTATCCACCGGCAACCTGCCGCACCTCCATGCCGCGATCGCTGGAGGCGTACTCGGCATCAAGCTCGGCGAGGGCAGCGCGCACCTGGCTTCGGACCTCAGCGTCGATGGCCTTAGGCTCCATTCCCTGGGTCTGGAGGCCGCTTTCGCTGAGGACTTCCTCTTTCAAAACGACCGCGATCTGCTCGACCGTGACCGGATCTTCGGCGGCGTAGATGATGGCTTCGAGTTTTCCTTTAATGGACATCGGTAGTTATGGATGCAATTCTCTTCACCGCCAGTCGTCGCGGACAGCCATCTGCTCGGCCATTACGTTATCGAACATGGGGTGCTTTTTGATAATGATTTCTCCGAACACGCTTTCCTGCCGCAGCAGGATGGCCTGCAAGCGTACCAGTTCGAGCAGCGCCAGCAGGGAGCAGAGCAGCGCCTGACGCGTCTGCACATTACGCAGCAATTGCTTCAGACGGATAGGCCGTTCTTCCAATAGCAGCCGGCGGCGGAAGTAGTCAATCATCTGGCTGACGGTGACGGTTTCCTCGTCCACTTCAATCATGGGACGTGACTTCAGCCGGTCAAGGATGTCGCGGAAGGTGCGCACCAGGTCGAGCGTGTCGGCGGCGAGTTCCGGCTCGGTGCCTTCGGCGTCCTTGAATTCCTTGAGCGCAGGATTCGACCAGCTTGCCGACTCGATCTGCTGTTTCTGGAGCAGCATTTGCGCCGCGGTCTTGAAACGTTCGTGCTCAAGGAGGCGGTTCACCAACTCCATGCGCGGGTCGTCTTCTGCTTCGGCCAGAATGGTTGGGTCGCGGGGCAGCAACATGCGCGACTTGATCTGGATGAGCACCGAGGCCATGTAGATGAACTCGGAGGCGATGTTCACATCCGTGTCGGGCATGCGTTCCACGTAGGCCAGGTACTGCGCCGTGATCTGCGCGATGGGAATGTCGTAGATGTCGATGTCCTGCTTGCGGATGAGGTCGAGCAGCAGGTCGAGCGGCCCGTCATACACCTGGCCCACGGTGATGGCGAAGGAGAATTCGCTCTCCTTGCGAGGCTTTTTTGTGCCTTCGGAGAGAGCGGGGGTGTTGGGTGCGGGTTGTGGCGTTTCCGACATCAGAGATTCGTAGATTGGAACGTAGCTGGGACTATTGCAATTAGCCGTTTGCCTGAGATGCTGCTCCCGGCTCGTACTGTTTCGTCAGGCCCATAACTCCACGCACATCCGACATGGTTGCCTCAGCCACGTCGCGGGCATGAGCGGCGCCGGATTCCAGAATGTCCCATGCCAGACGCGGATTGTCTTCATATTTGCGCCGACGCTCCTGCATGGGATTGAGCACGGACACCAGAGCGTCCGCAGCCCAGCCCTTGCATTCGATGCAGCCAATGCCGGCTGTACGGCAGCCTGAGTTGACCTTCTCCATAGTCTCCGGGCTGCTGAAAACCTTGTGCATGTCGCCCACGGGGCAAACATCCGGGTTGCCGGGATCGGTGCGGCGTACACGGGCAGGGTCGGTGACCATGGTCTTGAGCTTCTGGCGAACGACCGGCTCAGGATCGGTGAGCATTACGGTATTGCCATAGGACTTCGACATCTTGCGGCCGTCGGTGCCGGGAAGCTTGGGAGTAGGCGTGAGCAGCGGCTGCGGCTCCGGGAACACGCCGTCAGCCTTACCGGGATAAAAGCCGTTGAAGCGGCGGGCGATTTCACGCGTGAGTTCCACGTGCGGAACCTGATCTTCGCCCACGGGCACTGCGTCTGCCTTGTAGATGAGAATGTCTGCTGACTGAAGCACGGGGTAACCCAGGAAGCCGTAGGTTCCCAGGTCTTTTTCCTTGATGTTGTCGCGCTGCTCTTTATAGGTGGGTACGCGTTCCAGCCATCCGAGAGGCGTGATCATGGAAAACAGCAGGTGCAGCTCGGCATGCTGAGGCACGTGCGACTGGATGAACATGGTAGTGCGCGCGGGATCGAGCCCGGCGGCAAGCCAGTCGAGCATCACTTCCAGCGAATTGGCCTTGATGCGCGAAGTATCGGCGTAATCGGTTGTGAGCGCGTGCCAGTCGGCAATAAAGAAGAAGCACTCGTAGGCGTCCTGAAGCTTGACCCAGTTGGCGAGAGCGCCCACGTAATTGCCCAGGTGGAGCTTTCCCGTGGAACGCATGCCGCTCAGGATGCGAGGCTGTCTGGAAGCAGGCACCGACATTTTAGGTGACAATCCCGAGAAGAGTGTAAAAGAAACGCTCAAAGGGAGGGAGCAGTACGTTCAGAATACGCCCGCCGACGAACATCAGGAGAAACAGGCCGATCAGGCCGGCGGTGTCGTAAATGTTGCGCGCGCGCTCGGGCAGCATGTGCCGCAAGACGTGGCTGCCATCCAACGGGGGAATAGGAATGAGATTGAACACCGCCAACAGGATGTTAATGAACAGGAACGCGTGCAGCATGACCACCAGCGGCACAGCAAACGTTCCGGTGTCCCTGCCCGCAACCACTGCTTCGCGACCTCCGGGGAGGACAGCCGAGATGAATGCCAACCCCATGACGGCGAAGAATGCCACCAGAAAATTGCTTACCGGCCCAGCGACGGAAGTGAGCACATCATCGCGCATGGGCTTGCTGAAGTTCTGCGGATTCACAGGAACGGGTTTGGCCCAGCCGATGAAGCCGATGCCAGAAATCATCGCCAGAGCAGGAAACAAAATGGTCCCGATGGGATCGATGTGCTTAATGGGGTTGAGCGAGATGCGTCCCAGCATGCGAGCCGTGGGATCGCCACAGCGGTTCGCTGTCCAGGCGTGTGCTGACTCGTGCACGCTGACGGCGAACAAGAAGGCAATTGCCTGGAAGAAAATTTCGGCTACGTCGACGTTCATGCAGGTAAGTCGATGGTAACACGCAGGGAAGTTGCCGATGATTGCATGTGGGTGCGCGTTCGCCGGTATTTTCTTCAATTGAAGGGCCGCAGACAGTCTTGTCAAAACTGGAATTCCATGGCAGAGTAGCTCCTGCGTAGGAGAAACGCCCGATGTCAGAAAAAACGCAAATCTCGATGCGTATGCAGCCACTGCCGATCCACGGCAATGACTGTGCCCGGGCGTGGAATTTTTTCAGCTAAGCCTTTCGGCACACGGCTCCTGCGCAATCCATTAGCAATTAAAAGCAGACATGTCGTCTTGTGCGAAGTGATGCCCATCGGGTGACGGGTGTGTGCTGCGTGGCAGGCCAACCTATCTGTTCAAACCCGGCATTGGGCCGTTAGAAAGCACGCTATGAGCAACATTCGAATTAAGAACGGAACCGCGATCGAAGGGGAAACCCTTTGCCGCTCCTGTGCCTTTGTGCACATGCAAAAAGGATTTCGCGAAAGCGAAGAGATGATCTCCTGCAAGTTCGGGTATCCGCTTCGCCGGGTTCTTTTCAAAGTGCACGAATGCACTGACTATCGCGAGAAGAACACACTCGCTCTGGAAGAAATGTGGGAAATCGCGATCATTGTCAATCCGAGCCCGACTTTGAAGCGTGCGGGTTTCCGTGCGTTGCAGGACGAGGAACTGGAAAAATCAGAGCTGGGTGAGATGGAAGAAGTCTGTCCCTGATGGGCACGTACACAGGTAGCGCGCCGTATCAGCGTCCTGCATGGCAGGGCAAGGAGGTTATATGCCTGAATTCATTTTTCTGAACATCAATGTTGCTGTTGGGGCGGAGCGTGTGTCCCTGATGGCGGAAATCATCTC
>JBFXAV010000115.1:0-7228 GCA_050183935.1 Candidatus Korobacteraceae bacterium
CGGAGTAGTGCGTACCGGGCGCATCTCGAATAGTTCGACTTCAAGCTGGCGTTCGGCAAGCTGCCAGGCGGCTTCACAGCCGGCAAGCCCGGCTCCAATGACTCTGATTCTCGGTTGCATGGACTGTTTGATTATAGGGGTGGGATCATTGCCGAGCGAATGGCACAGGCCGGCATGAGAAATTCCGGGGAACAAAGACGCTGGGTCTTATCGCCGTAGTCTACTGCATCCCGCGCGGCACTGCGAAGTCGATGCCGCGATCTTCGTTCTCTTTTACCGTGGCAGAAACATCCAGTTCCGCAAGCTGAATGCGCCGTGAACCAGCGGCTTCGAAGTCATAGAGCACCTTGCCCATGATGGCGTAGTTCCGCACTTCCTGGCGGCGGCCATCCCGGAAGATCAGAATCGTGGGGATGACTTCGCGCTGTGGCTCGGGCTCGCGTGCTTCGGCTTCGCGCTGAACGGAAACGGCCTCCGCGAGTTCTGAACGCCGTTCGCTCCGACGGGGGCTACGCTGACGACGAACGAGGATTTCTCCCTCGTTTTCCTGCTCGATCAGGTAGTTCTCGCTGCCATCATCCTCGTCATCTACGATCTTAATTTCGATCTGTACCGGAGGCTGTCCGGGCTGCTGGACGCCGTACTCGTCGTAATCGGCATACGTTGCGTAGGGGTAGGCGTAGGGAACAATTACTGGAACGGCGCCCTGAAAACCTCCACGGCGGTTAAAGCGGCGGTCAAAATTCCGGCTGCGCTGGTCGAAGTGCTGGCTGAAGCGAACACCTGCGCCGAAACTCTGTCCGTAAGTTTGTCCGAAGGATGTCCCGCATCCCATAGCGGATGGGATCAGCATTCCGGGCGCGCACGGCGAGCCCACACCACGCTGGAAGGTGCGCGGAACTCCAAAAGGCAAAGCAGGAGAGATGGAGGTTACGCTGGCGGGCACACCCCCAACAAACGTGCGATTGCCACCAAAGGATGTTACCGATGCCGGTGTGCCCCGGATCCTTTGTCCGGAAGCGGAAAGCGCCAGCAGCAAAACCGGGATCGTGAATGCAAACCCGCGCTTCATAAAGCCCCTCTACTTCGCCTTTAGATGATACTCCAGTTCCGGGCGATTCGCGGCGGTTTCCGGGCATCAAAAGCGGGTCAGGTCTGCCAGCGAAACCGCTGCCTGGCCAATGAGCGCAGCCAAAAGCACTCCGAATGCAACTGGCGCGGCGCGGCTCTCCAGCAGGTCGGCGAAGACTCCGGCGACAAAGACAAAGGAAAAAGGCAGGGCCACGATCAGCAGCGTGGCTCCTCCTTGGCTTGGCATGGCAACAGCCATGGCGAGCAGCAGCAGGAAGACGATGAGGGGAGCGCTGGTTCCAAAAAAACGAGTGCGCCGCCATGCCACGAACGTGACCAGCGAAACCATGAGCAATACCATGAGGCCCGGAGTGCGAAGCAGGAACAACAGCAGCAAAGAATACGTAAGAGGGCTGAACAGCCTCGCAGGAGTGAAGTAGAGCAGGTCGGCGCGCGCGGTGGAGCTCGCCATGGCAGCAAAGTTGAACGAGTAAGTAGCTGCCAGGATGGAAAAGGCCAAGGCGCATCCTGCGGCCAGAATCACCAGCGCCGCTTTGCGGCGCTCCGGCGCCAGATACAGCAGGAATCCCGCCGCAACCGGCATCAGCCATGCAAGTCCAAATTGCGATCCCAGGGCGAAAGCAACCGAAATTCCCAGCAATACAATCCGCCGCCAGTTCCAGAGCACCACTTCGCGTGGAGCATACAGCGTGTGAGCAACCGCCATGCTGGTAAAGATCACTCCAAATGCTCCCCAGGCAGCCAGGATCACGGGCTGCACGCTGCCCGCACGTTCCCACAGGACGGGGGCAAAGGCATAGAGCGAAAGCGCGGTATAGCCTCCTACGTTGCCGAACAGGCGACGCGACACATACCACAACGAAGCGCCGAGCATGACTCCGGCAAGCAGGAAGGGCAGGCGAACCCGCCAGCGTGACGGAACCGAGCGAAACGCCGGACGCGAGGAGGTGTAGACAGCCGTGGCTTCTGCGGAGGGCGAGAGCGCGGCGCCCAGGAGAGCCGGCAATGGGGAATGCACAGGGCTGGGATTGGGTGGCCCTCCGGCTAGTTGAGAGCGCCCTTGAATGATGTAGGCAAGCTCCAGCCTGCTCAGTGGAGCGCGTGCCGCATACCACAGGCACTGTGCCAGGAACATACCGAGCAGCGTGGCCGCCAGGTACTGCGGCCGTCCCATGGGCAGGCCGAAGAGCCTCCACTTTACCTGCGAAGGCGCAGAGAGCTCCCCCGAGGCAGACTGCTGAACGTCGGCAGAAATCACTTCAGGCAAAGTTAAGCGCGTCTCCCACGGAAAGCAAAGTCCATGTTCTATCATGCGGCGGACCAGAGCATCCTGGGGCATCCTCGGGGCTTTCGACATCCGTTAGATAAATTTTTTAACCATGTAATTTCAATGGCTTACAAGCATTATTTCTCCTGGACGCTGACCAGAAGTAGTTTCGCAAGAATGCGAAATCCCGCACAAAGTTCTTATTGTTATACTTACCGGTTCCTGAAAGCTGAAAAATGGACTCCCGTGGGGAGCAATGAAAACTAACTAGGAGAGAACTGTGACCGCAGATTACTCGAGCTTCGGACTCAAAGACAAAATTGCGATCGTTACAGGAGCATCGCAGGGCATCGGCAAGGCCATTGCGCTCGGTCTGGCCCAGGCAGGCGCGCACGTAGTGCTGGCAAAGCATCCGCAGGGCCGCCAGGACGAAATCAAGCAGGTTCAGGCTGAGATAGAGAAGCTCGGGCGCAAGTCCATTATCGTGCTGACCGACGTCAACGATGTGGCACAGCTTCGTGCCCTGATGAACAAGACCAAGGAAACCTTCGGGCGCATCGACATCCTGGTGAACAACGCCAGTTGGACAGGAACCGGTCCTGCGCTGGACGTCAGCGAAGAAGAATACGACAAGACGATGACCGCGTGCGTGAAGAGCGTGTTCTTTGCCTGCCAGGAGGCGGCGAAGATCATGATCCCGCAGGGAGGCGGAAAGATCATCAACCTTGGCTCGAACTTTGCTGTGGTGGCCTTCAAGGGACGCGCCGTTTATGCCGCAGCCAAGGCGGCTGTTCATCATCTTTCCCGTGCACTCTCGCTGGAGTGGGCTAAGGATAAAGTCATCGTTAACGTGGTGGCGCCCGCGATCACGGAAACCGCATCCCGTAAGGAAATCCTCGAACGTCCCGGGTACAAGGACTGGGCCACCAACACCATGCTGCCCGCGGGCCGCTGGAACCAGCCCGAAGATATTGTGGGCGCGGTGCTGTTCCTTTCCAGCCACATGGCGGACATGGTGGTTGGACACGCCCTGATGGTGGACGGCGGCTGGACTATTCACTAATTTCTGAAAAACTCACCCGAAAAACAAAAGCGGCGAACCTGAGGTTCGCCGCTTTTGTTTTTGCTGCAACTTTATGTATCTAGCCGTTCACGTCGGCCTTCACTTTAGCTCGATGGCGACTCTCTCCACCTCGTAATCCAGGGGATTATTTTCGGTGTGCGTGGTCGTTCCCTCGCCGATGTGCGGCGTGGCGGAGCCACGGTCTCCTTTGGCCTGCTTGTTCAAGTACACCACCACGTAGTTGCGCACATGCTGGTGCAGGACGCCTTTCTCCAGCGGCCCGAAGCGCACGCGGCCCACTCGGACATACTCGTTTTCCATGTCGAGCGACCAGTGCTTGGGGTCCACCTTGATGGGATCAAGCTCTGGGACTTCCACCTTGGGCTGCTTCGTGCCCTTGATCTCGACTGCCATGAACTGCAACGGGCCTCCGGCATTCGCCGTGATGTCTTCGGCAGCGGGCACCCAACGCACTTCTCCGGCCTTGACCGTCAACATCTCTGATTTCCCAGCCACGCTCTTGTGCTTGACCTTGCCGGCATCGAGGAAGACCACAACGCGATTCAGGTTGTTCGCCTTGAGGCCTGCAGCCTCATTCGGATCGAGCGTAAAGAACGTTACCCGCATGTGCTCGTTGTCATGCAGCACGGTGCTCGAGGCCAGCGCCGGAACAACGGCAAAGAAAGTTACCAGGATCATCAGCGAGGCCGAAAACAGGACTTTCCGCATTCTTGCTCTCCTGAGTAAAGATAGATTTCATGGATGCTGGTTTGGCCGCAATTTCTTCTTGTCACCCAGTTTGCCAGTTGAGCCTTACACTCCCCCGCGCTCGGCGGCATTTGACGTTAGCACAGGCAAGGCCAAATGAAAATCGGCACTCGCTTTGCCGGTGGGGGACTGACAGAGCGAGTGCCGAGGATGGTAAGAGGTAGAGACGCAGCAGATCTGCGTCTCTACCGTGTGATGTTGAACTACCAGGTCACGCGCATGTTGAGCTGCATGTTGCGAGGCGCTCCACCACCGGTGATCCTGCCAAACTGGCTGTTGTTGATGTTGGTGTTTACGGTTGTGTAGTTGACGTGGTTGAAGGCGTTGGAAGCATCGAAGCGGAACAGGAACTTCACGGCTTCTGTAATGTTGAAGTTCTTGCCCACGGAGAGGTCGACGTTCCACAGACCAGGAGTGCGAATGGCCAGTTTCCTTAAAGTGCCCGGTCGCGCCGCCCTGCCGGTGTTCGGCCTTGGTGCGCATGTTGGGCAGGGACGCGACCCGTTATTGATCACCACGGGCGCGAAGGCAACGGGGTTGAGATACCGGCCGCGGGCCTGCGCTCCTCCCTGTTTGTATTCGTCCGAGGAATAGATCACTGGGGTGTTGGCGTCTACTACCCCAACTGGAACTCCGTTGAATGTTCTTGGAGTTCCGTTCGCATTTATTTCGCAAAGTGAGTCGGCCGGGCGACTCGCGCGATCCACCGCGCAGAAGTCAGGCCGCGTGGTTTCGCGAACCTCCCCCTGGCTCATGAGCACGGGCTGGCCAGTCTGTGCATTGAAAATGCCGGTGACCTGCCATCCTCCAAGAATATGCTGCAGGACTGAGCCGAAATTGCTGAACTTCGGCAACTCGTAAACCCAGTCCCCAACCACGCGATGAGTAATATCGCCGGCTGCAGGACCATAGGATTCACGAGGATTATTGAAGTCCTGGATGGTGATATCGGAGAGCACATCGTTGTAGTGCCCGAAGTCGCCATCGTCCGTCGCCATGGCCTTGCCCCATGTGTGATGGAGGTTGGCCGAGAAACTATTCGAAAAACGCTTGCGCAGCGAACTTTGCCAGGAAGCGTAGTTTGTGTTCTGCGAATTGTCCGCGTAGATGCCCTCGGGAATGCTCGGGTTGGGGATTAAGCCGGGGACATTTCGGTCCGGCTGATTAAACGCACGATGCAGAATGTACTTGACGCCACGATTCCCGACGAACGCGGTTTCCAATGCCAAGGTATTGGTTAATTGGCGTTGAACTCCAAGGTACACCTGCATGCTGTAGGGGTTCTGCAAGTCCGGGTCAAACACGGCGTAATACGGTGGCAGGCCGAGAGAACGCGATGCCCGGATACCGTCGTCGTTGAAGCGCGGGAATTGCAATCCGAGTGCTTGGTTCTGTGAGGCATTGAAGCGCACGCGGTAGGGAACATCGGGCGCGCCGATGGACTCCCGCTGCATGCCTGAGATCAGCGGGCTGAACATAACTCCAGCGCCGCCACGGATCACAGTTGCCGATCTCCCGTCGGGGTTATAGGCAAACCCAATGCGCGGCCCCAGGTTTACCCAGGGATCACTTTCATACGGGTTGTCAGCCGGACGCGCTCCTTCGAACTGGAACGTGGTGGTGTTGAGCAGCTTGCCCAAATTGTAGAAGCCGTACTCCTCGCCTTCGACCGCCGACCACGCCGTCATCTTGGAGAAGTAGTCGTAGCGCAGGCCAAGGTTGATGACCAGTTTCTGGCTTACCCGCCAGTCGTCCTGGACAAAGAAGCCCAAGTCGATGTTGCGGCTGTTGTAGTCACCATTGCCGAAGGTGAAGGTCACCTGAGTAGGGCGATTGGTTAGGGCATCGGAGTCCGCAGCATAGGCAAAGATAGGTGTTTCCGGATTCGTTCTTTGGATTCCGGTACGCGCATAGCGCACGCCAAATTTCAGCGCGTGGCTGGTCAGGTGACGAGCGAACTTCTCTTCCAGAGTCCAGATTGGGCCGCGAGTCCGGTACAGCTCCCCTAAAGGCGTCTGAAAGCCATAGGAACTGAACATGATGCCTGGGTAGCGCCTTCCGAACAAACCGGAAAACTCCTCTGTTCCGCCGCCAGCGTATATCTCGGAAAAGATGGGGTCCACTCGGTCCTGGTTGTTCAGGTTGTAGCCAAAGCGACTTTCCGAGGTCCAGTTGGAACCACCGATGACGAAGCTAATCGTCGTGCGGTCTTGCTGAGCCACAAACTGGCGCGCATTGCTCTTGCCGTTGACTCCCGTGGAAGCTTGGTTGCTCTGGAATGGGCGGCCTCGTGTCCACGTGACGGCCAGATTGCTCGTATCCGTTGGGCGATAGTCGCCCTTCAGGGTGAGCTGGTTGTCGTACGACCGGTAATCTCCCTGGCCGGAAAAGATCGCCGTGTCGTCCGTTACCGGATTATAGGAATCGGTAGGCAGGGGCAGCCAGTCAATTGCTTCCTTGTAGGCAGGTACGGCCGCAATCAACTCCGCGCGCCGCTCGGGGGTGGGAACGGCCTGGCTGATGGTTCGCTGGGAGGTTTCGCGGTAGCCTTCGTAAGTTCCGAAGATGAAGAAACGGTCCTTGATGATGGGGCCGCCAGCGGAACCGCCAAACTGGTGGTAGCTAAGCGGCGCGGCGGCGGTAAGTCCTGTCTGGAAAGGATTGCGGGCAGCAAAGTTCTCATTCTGAAACAGCTCGAACGCGCTGCCATGGAATACGTTCGTTCCCGACTTGGTCACGATGTTTACGTTGCCGCCAAGCACGCCGCCGTACTCAGCCGGGATAATACCTTTTGTGGCCTGGACTTCCTGCACTCCGTCCAGTCCGACGAGCGCGATTTGAGAAACGGCGCGCGAGGTGCGCTCCTCGCCATTGGCGCTGGCTTCCGTGCCGTCCACGGTGTAGTTGGCGCCGGCGCGGCCAAGTCCGTTGAATGTAATCGCAGCTCCGCCGGATACGCCTGTACCCAGGCCCATCAGAGAAGTGAAGTCACGACGAATCAGAGGCAGATCAGAAACCTGGCGCGTACCCACGGTTTC
>JBFXAV010000116.1:0-7205 GCA_050183935.1 Candidatus Korobacteraceae bacterium
CGCAGGCATAAGGTTTCTCCTCTACTTTCGGAACATAGTCTCCCTTGACTTTGGGCCCGAACTGACTTCCTGCCCCATTTGTAGGACAAGAAATGGTATTGGCACAAGATATTGCGGGTAGTTAGCACAGATGTCAATAGATTTGTTCAGAAACGCCAGAATCTGTCCCAGAGACAGTAAGTTTCGGCTGGATCGCATTTTCTTTTGGGAATTGGCAGGGCTGGCTAGCTTGCCTTGGCGACAATCTGGCGAAGCACTTCGAGGAGTGCTGCTGGATCATAGGAGGAAAGCACGTAGTCCGCGCCCTCGCAGCCAGCGGCATTCGGACTCACCACTACGATGGGCATTCCTGGAGTTATCGACTTCAGCTGTCGAACGATAACTTCGCAGGGAATATCTTCCAGGCCAGCATGTACTACCGCGGCATCCACTGGGACTCGGACAGCAGTTTCAATTCCTTCCTTGCCGCTGTATGCCGTCACTACGTTGTACTTCGCCGTTTCCAGCACCAGCTTACGGCTCGACAATCCTTCGGGCTGCTCCACTTCAATCACCAGAAAAATCGGACGCATCGTATGCAGTCCTCCCTGTTGGAGCTTCTATGGTGGGATGCACAAGCGCCAATCGGGGATATACGCATGGTTAGCGCTCTCGCCGCCAGTGGGTCAGCCACTGGGGTACACTGGCCGCATTCCCATGCGGTACGATGCCGTCGAACTCGAAATCTTTAAGAACATCTTTCACTCCATTGCGGAGGAAATGGGCGCAGCCCTGCGCCGGACGGCATTTTCTCCGAACATTAAGGAGCGACGCGACTACTCCTGCGCGGTCTTCAACTCCGCTGCGGAGGTGGTTGCCATGGGCGATCACATGCCCGTACACCTGGGTTCCATGCCCATGTCGGTGCAGGCAGCGGTGGACCGGCTTGATCTTGCGCCCGGGGATGTGGCGATGTTGAACGATCCCTTCTGTGGAGGCACGCATCTTCCGGACATTACGCTGGTGGCGCCAGTGTTCCTGCCCGGCGGGAAGAGGGGCCGCGCCGCCACGCCAGACTTTTATGTAGCTGCCCGGGCACACCACGCCGATGTGGGCGGTACCTACGCGGGATCGATGGGCCTCTGCCGCGAGATCTACCAGGAAGGCCTGCGCATTCCTCCCGTGAAGCTGATGCGCGGTGGGAGCATGGACCGGGACATTCTCGATCTCTTGCTCCACAACGTACGCACCCCGAAGGAGCGCGAAGGCGACCTGGGCGCGCAGCTCGCGGCGTGCAACACAGGGGCTCGCCGTTTGGTGGAAGTCTGCAAGCGTTATGGCGCGCGGCGTGTGCATCGCGCAGGCCGCGAATTACTGGAGTACTCCGAGCGCCTGATGCGCGCATTTCTCGCTGAACTTCCTGCCGGTGTCCATCGCGCAGAAGATTTTTTGGATGATGATGGACTTGGCTCCGGACCCATTCGCATCGCAGTCACCATTACGATCCGGAGCCCAAATACACGCCGCGCGCAGGCACACGAACCCATGGTCCTGGTGGATTTCACCGGATCAGACCCGCAGGCGCAAGGCAGCGTGAACGCTGTCGAAGCCATCACCTTGTCGGCGTGTTTTTACGTCTTTCGTTGCCTGCTTGCTGAGCATGCGCCTGCAACCGCCGGAATCCTGCGTCCCATTCGTGTGGTTGCGCCTGCAGGAACGGTGGTAAACGCGCGTCCGCCCGCAGCCGTAGCAGGCGGGAATGTGGAAACATCGCAGCGCATCGTGGATGTGCTGCTGCGTGCCTTGGCCAAGGCCGCTCCGGAACGCATTCCTGCGGCGGCTTCCGGGACCATGAATAATCTCACCATTGGCGGCATCGATCCCCGTACCGGCGAGCCCTTTGCCTACTACGAAACCGTTGCTGGCGGTATGGGAGCGCGTCCCGGGAAGCATGGTGTCTCCGGCGTCCACACCCACATGACCAACTCGCTCAATACCCCAGCGGAGGCGCTGGAGTATGCCTATCCATTGCGGATAACGCGCTATGGCCTGCGCCGCGAAAGCGGCGGTGACGGGCAGTTCCATGGAGGCAATGGCATTGTGCGCGAAATTGAGTTGCTTGCCGACTCCGAGGTAACGATTCTGGCGGACCGGCGAACGCGCGGCCCGTATGGCTTGAATGGTGGAGAGTCGGGAGTTCCCGGAAAAACTCTCGTCGTGCGGCGCAATGGCAGCGAGGAATTGCTGGCGTCGAAAGCAAGCGTGCGCCTTGCCGCCGGAGAGCGCGTGCGCATCGAGTCGCCCGGTGGCGGTGGCTGGGGTGTGAAATCAGCTCGTAACCGAAAGGCCGACAAGCCGTAGTTGCGCCGTGCAGCAAACCCCATTTAGCATCAGTCGCCTGGCAGGCGGATCGGGGACCTTATGGCAGATTGTCTATTTTGCAACATCATCGCGGGGAAGATTCCATCACGCAAGGTCTATGAAGACGACCGGACATTTGCATTCGAAGACATCAGCCCGCAGGCGCCCACGCACCTCCTGATCATCCCGAAGAAGCATCTGGCTGGATTGAAGGAAGCTCAGCCGGAAGACGCAGAGATTCTCGGATATTGCCAGTTAGTCGCCGCAAAAATTGCCCGCGAGCGTGGAATCGAAGATGGCTATCGTACCGTGTACAACGTGGGTCCGGGAGCAGGGCAGTCAGTCTTTCACCTGCACCTGCACTTGCTGGGAGGTCGCGCGCTGGGATGGCCTCCGGGATAGTCCAGTTATAAACTGGCTGACTGCTGAGCGCTGATTGCTGAGTGTTCTTTTCCTCCTGCCCGCCCCAGCCACACCACCGTTGCCACCATCCCAATCCAGCCGAATACCCGCACGATTGCAGCAATCTGCAAATCATTGTCGAGCACTCCCAGGCTCTCAAAAATTAATGTCCAGTCACCGGCCTCAACATCTCCCCCGCCCACACTGACAAGGGGTAGCTCCATGGCGCGGGCATCCGCCATGTAGCGTGCAATGTTCAGGAAGTTCTGGAAGAAGAAAAACGCGCAGAAGGTAAACCCGGCGCGTTCGCGCTGGCTGAAGAACCAGACAGCGAGCAGGAACGGCGCCAGCAGTTGCAGCAGCGTTCCGCCCCAGAGTCCCAGGGTGTTTCCAAACCAGCTGAACAGCAGGTGTCCGGCCTCATGCGTCATGAGGTTTACATGGTCGATCAGCAGGTAGCCGGTCGTGTCCAGGTAGGCGTAGAGGAGAAAAAGCGCGTAGAAGACGCACCAGGTAATCACAGCCGCTCGCGGCATCGGACGCCAGTCGGCATGCCATAGTTCTTGAAAAAAGTGCAACATAAGGCGCTTGCGATTCTAACGCCCAATGTCCGTTCCGCAGGAATTACCAAGGTCTGGTGGCTCAGTCACCGGTAGCAGCGGCGATTTCAGTCACA
This sequence comes from Candidatus Korobacteraceae bacterium, assembly GCA_050183935.1. Taxonomy (GTDB): domain Bacteria; phylum Acidobacteriota; class Terriglobia; order Terriglobales; family Acidobacteriaceae; genus DASZRZ01. Next base: position 3,419 of record JBFXAV010000116.1, read on the forward strand.
TCGACCAGAGTGGTGGGGTATTTCCCGGTGTAGCAGGCGCTGCAGTAGTTAGTTACCACGCCATGTCCGGCGGCTTTCTTAAGGCCTTCGAGCGAAAGATAGGCGAGCGAGTCAGCGCCCACGAACTGGCGGATTTCCTCCACGCTCTTGTTGGCGGCGATCAGTTGCTTCTTGTCAGGCGTATCCACGCCGTAGTAGCAGGGCGAAATCGTGGGGGGGCAGGAGATGCGCATGTGGACCTCGCGTGCTCCCGCGCTGCGTAGCACGCGTACGATCTTGCGGCTGGTGGTACCGCGTACGATGGAATCATCAATCAGGATCACGCGCTTGCCTTCCACCACGCTGCGAACTGGGTTCAGCTTCAGGCGGACTCCGAAGTCGCGCACGCGCTGCTCGGGCTCGATGAAGGTTCGCCCAACGTAGTGGCTGCGGATCAGTCCTGTGCGGTAGGGCAGTCCGCTTTCCTGGGCATACCCCAGGGCGGCGGGAACGCCGGAATCCGGCACGGCCATTACGATGTCGGCATCCACTGGTGCTTCCCGTGCAAGCTGGCGTCCCATGGCCTCGCGGCTCTCATTCACCGGGCGGCCGAACACCACACTATCGGGCCGCGAGAAGTAAACATGCTCGAAGATGCAGCTCGACTGCGGCATTGCCGGAGCATAAAAGTGAGACTCAATGCCCTCGGGGCCTACGACTATCATTTCGCCGGAGCGCACATCGCGCAGAAACTCCGCGCCAATCAGGTCAAACGCGGTAGTCTCCGAGGCAAACACAATGGTGTCCTGCGTGCCGCCGCCTCCGGGGATGCGGCCCATGGAAAGCGGACGGAAGCCGCGCGGATCGCGCACGGCGAATACGCGATCGCCGGTCATGATCACCAGCGAAAACGCGCCTTCGATCCGGCGCAGCGCATCGGCGATGGCGTCCGGAAGCGCCTGTTCGCGGGAGTGGGCGATAAGGTGGACGATCACCTCAGTGTCGCTGCTGGTCTGGAAAATTGAACCTTCGCGCTCCAGGCGGCCGCGAATCTCATGGGCATTTACCAGATTTCCATTGTGCGCCAGCGCGATCTGCCCCTTATTGCACTCAACCTTAATAGGCTGAGCATTGAGCAGCGCGGAATCGCCGGTGGTGGAGTAGCGCGTGTGGCCGATCGCCAGCGTGCCCGGGAGCCGGTTCAGCACTTCGGCGGTGAAGATGTCGCCCACCAGGCCCATGTCGCGGTGCAGGCGCACCTGCGCTCCGTCGGAGGCAGCAATACCGGCGGATTCCTGCCCGCGGTGCTGCAGGGCGTGCAGCCCCAGGTAGGCCATAGTGGAGGCCTCCGGATGCGCATACACTGCTACCACACCGCACTCTTCCCGGAATTTGTCCAGTTGGATCAGCATCGCAGCACCCAAGAAGTCTTCAGTACTCAGCCGACAGTATTCTGCAAGAAATACCTTCCGCTCCCAAGGAGTGTCATTCTGAGCGAAGCGAAGGATCTATGCATGGACCACCACATAATCCGCAATTGTTGCCGGACTTGGAACTGGCTCACCAAACTCGCGCAACCCCTCAATGTGGAACTCGATTGCCTCTCGGATAAGCCGTTGAGTCGCCTTCAGCGTCTTGGCCACTGCGACACATCCGGGCAAATCCGGGACGTAGGCGCCATATCCGGTCTTGCCCTTTTCAAAGATCACTGCGTATCTTTTTTCAGCCCTGCCTGCCTTAACACGCTTCGAAGCGTCTTTCGAGGCATTTCGTCGGAGGGATGTCCGGCTATGGTTACGAGCCCCTTCTTCACCGAGTGTCCGTACTGTCGATGACTTCCTCTTGTTCGCAGCAACCGCCATCCATCTTCCTCGACAAGCTTAATAACGTCTCGTGTTTTCATCACGCGGCGCTGTTACAATTTTGGACGCGCAGAGTCAAGACGATTCTTTCAGCTCTTCTGCAACTCGTCCGGTACTAGCCGTTCTTCCGTTTCCGTGTGCAATGCCTTCTCCAGGGCACTTGCCCAAGCCGTCTTCAACTCCGACACCGGCGCGGAGACCGCAACTTTGCCGTCCACCAGAATTTCAAACTGACCGGAAGTAGTCTGACCGATGGGGTCCGCCGCCACGCCCCATTTTACCGCCACTTCTTGGATTCGCCCGAGCCTTTCCGGGTCGCAGGAAAGCACTACCCGGCTGGCGTCTTCCCCGAAAAGGACGTACTCCAGAGGTAGTCCACTTGATTTCAACCTGATTTCCACCCCCAAATCTAGCGGAAACCCCGACTCGGCTAGTGCCACCGCCAAACCCCCATCCGAACAGTCGTGCGCGGACTCAATTAACTTCTGCTCGGCCAGCTCGATGAGGCAATTCTGCAGGGCGGCTTCTTTCTCCAATTCCAGCGCCGGGGGGAAGCCCCACAGGCTACCCAGAATTTCCTTGGCGTACTCAGAGGAGCCGAACTCTACCTCGGCGTCCGTCTGGTCGCCGGGTTCGGAGCCGCGCAGCAAGACAATCTGCCGTCCGGCGGCGGTGAAGGCGTGCTGGCGGGCGCGATCTGCGTGCTCCAGCAGGCCCACGATGCCGATCACGGGGGTGGGGTAAATCCCTTCGCCCAGGGTTTCGTTGTAGAGGCTGACGTTGCCGCCGGTTACGGGGACGTCCAGCTCTTCGCAGGCGCGGGTCATGCCCTCAATAGCCTGTGAGAATTGCCACATGATGTGCGGCTTCTCGGGATTGCCAAAATTCAGGCAGTTAGTAGCCCCCACCGGACGCGCTCCCGTGCAGGCGACCTTGCGGGAGGCCTCCGCAACCGCGTGCATGGTTCCCAACTTGGGGTCGAGGTAGCACCAGCGCCCGTTGCCATCGAGTGCCATTGCCAGCGCGCGGTCTGTGCCCTTTACGCGGATTACTCCGGCATCGCCGCCGGGACGTTGCACGCCCACAAGCTGCACGTAGCTCTCGTACTGCTCCGTAATGTAATGCTTCGAACAGATGTTCGGAGAGGCCAGCAGCTGCTTGAATTCCTCCGTCAGGTTGGCCTTCTCGCCCAGTCGGATATGCTCGGGCATTTCGCGCGGAACCGGCGGCTCCCACCTCTCCAGCGGACGCGAGTACACCGGAGCTTCATCCGTCAGGCAGGTATTCGGAATCTCCGCTACCACCACGCCGTGCTCCAGCACGCGCATCTTGCCGTCGTTAGTTACGTGGCCTACGGTCACGGCGTCCAACCCCCACTTGCGAAACACGCGGAACACTTCTTCTTCGCGTCCCGCCTCTGCCACCAGCAGCATGCGCTCCTGCGATTCGCTCAGCATGATCTCGTAGGGAGTCATGCCAGTCTCGCGTTGGGGAACCAGGTCCAATTCAATTTCCAGGCCTACGTTGCCGCGCGCGCCCATCTCGCAGGTGGAACATGTCAGGCCCGCGGCGCCCATGTCCTGAATGCCGATCACCGCGCCGGTCTGCATAGCCTCAATGCAGGCTTCGAGCAGGAGTTTTTCAAGAAACGGATCGCCCACCTGCACATTGGGACGCTTCTGCTCGGAGCCCTCCGTGAACTCCTCGCTCGCCATGGTCGCGCCGTGGATGCCGTCGCGTCCGGTCTTGGCGCCAACGTAGATCACGGGATTCCCCTCACCAGCAGCCTTGGCGTAAAAGATCTGGTCTTTTCGTACAAGCCCCATAGCAAAGGCGTTCACCAGCGGGTTCTGCGAGTAGCAGGCTTCAAAGCGCGTTTCTCCGCCGAGATTAGGTACGCCGAAGCAGTTGCCGTAATGCGCAACTCCACCTACCACACCTTCCAG
>JBFXAV010000117.1:0-7198 GCA_050183935.1 Candidatus Korobacteraceae bacterium
CGGTAATGCACAGCAAGCCTAACAGGGCGCCTGCCAGGAAGACATAGACGTAGGGCAGGGGAATGGGAATCTTGCGCAGCTGCCCCTCAGGATCGCGGGTTACGAACAAAATGTAAAAGCGTTTGCGCAAAATACACTCCAGGTACTAAGTGTCTCGTTCGATGCGGAATCGAACGAGCCGTGCTGGCCAAGTACTTTGATCCGCTCAGTTACATCTCGCGCCGCGCCCAAGGTTGGTTGACCTGTTCACAAAGTGGCGCGTGCCACGTCCCGGTTGGGGATGGTCCGGATGGCAGCCTGCTCCTGCTGCCAAAGTTGGTTCGTAAAGCTGCAAGAACCGTAACAGACCGCTCACAATGGTGTCAACCGCAAGAGTCTCAAGGAGATAGGTCCGCTGGGACGGGTAGGACAGGTGAACTAGGGTAATGAATCTGCTTGAGTGTTTTAGTCCATGCGTACTAGCCGCAGGGTTTGTCTGGGGTGCCATTTTCGGACGGGCATGAGCCTCTGCACGGACGTAGTACGTGCAAGGTTGCAGTGGCAGTGATTTCCAATGGGAGCGGCTCGCGGGACGTTCTTGTTCCGAAAATGGAAAAAAGATTGCTTTTCTGTTTGTAGGGCGACGGCCTCCCTTAAGTTCTTCCTCTATGAAAAATGAACGGGAGTACTTTTACCTGTTCCCATCTGGCGACGATTTCACAATTCGAAAGATGAAACAGTCCGATGCCCGAAAACTATGGGAACAGGGGCACCAATGCGTTGCGTACACGACCCGGTTCGAGGCCGAGCTGCTGCGAAAAGCATTACTGGAGGAGGCTCAGGGCCTCGCATCCAATCTGCGGAGGACGCGTATAAACCTGCGAAATCAGGCTGGTCAAGACGGAGATCTGGCTGAACGCTCGCGCTTAAGGAGCTAGCCCACCTCCACCAGTCCGTACTTCCGCTGCCAGTGAGCACGGAGGTGGTGAACGGCGCGAGTGATCTCCTGCTCGGCGTTCTGCCGGGAAAGAAGCGCTGCCGCCTCCCGCTTGGCAAGCTCCAGCATCTCGCGGTCGCGCACCAGATTGGCAACGCGGAAGGTGGGAAGTCCTGCCTGGCGGGTACCGAAGAACTCACCCGGCCCCCGCTGCTCCAGGTCGAGTTCGGCGATTTCGAAGCCATTGGTGGTGCGGACCATGGCATCCAGGCGCTGCTCTGCCTCCGGGGAGACCTTGCCGCTGGTCATAAGGATGCAATAGGACTTCCCAGCCCCGCGCCCGATGCGCCCACGCAACTGGTGCAATTGCGCCAGGCCAAAACGCTCGGCGTGCTCTACCAGCATGACGGTGGCATTGGGAACGTCTACGCCAACTTCAATGACCGTGGTCGCCACCAGCACGTGAATCTCACCCTTCTGGAAGCCCCGCATTACCCGATCTTTTTCATCGGCATCCAGCCGTCCGTGCAGCAGGCCAATACGCAGGTCCGGAAGAATGCGGCTGCGAATCTGCTCGAACATGCGCAAGGCGGGCTTGAGTTCCAGGTCATTACCTTCTTCGATCACCGGGTACACCACATAGGCCTGGTGGCCGGCCTGCACCTGCTTGCGCACGAACTGGAACACCTCATCGGACTGCTCATCCGTGACGCGGCGGGTCATGATGGGCGAGCGTCCCGGCGGGAGTTCGTCGAGCACGCTTACATCGAGGTCGCCGTACATGGTGAGCGCCAGAGTGCGAGGAATGGGCGTGGCGGTCATGACTAAAACATCCGGCTCGGGAGCGGTAGCGGCAGCGCTGTCAGCAGGATCGGTAGCGGCGCTGGACTTCTTCATCAGTTGCAGGCGCTGAATCACCTCGAAGCGGTGCTGCTCGTCCACAATTACCAGCCCGAGGCGGGCAAACTCGACTTTTTCCTGAAGCAGCGCGTGCGTGCCGATAACCAACTGAGCGTTGCCATGCGCGATGTGGCGGCGGGCATCGCGCTTGCGCCCGGCTTCGAGCGAGCCAGTGAGCAGCAGCACGCGGTACCCGGCAGGCTCCAGCAATCGTCGCGCCGAGAGGTAGTGCTGCGTGGAGAGAATCTCTGTGGGTGCCATGAGCGAGACTTGATACCCATTTTCGATAGCAATAATCGCGGCCTGGAGCGCCACGATGGTCTTGCCGGAGCCAACATCGCCCTGGAGCAGACGGCGCATGGGCGCCGGACGCTGCATGTCCGCAGCGATTTCCTTAAGAACGCGCTTCTGGGCAGCGGTGGGGTGAAACGGCAGGATGCGCTTCAGCGCGTTGCGCACAGTTGCGCTGGGCTGAAACGCAATGCCCGGCTGTATGCGTACGCGACTGCGCTTGAGTTCCAGCCCAAGCTCAAGGAAGAAAAGCTCCTCGAAAATCATGCGCTGGTGGGCGGGAGTTCGTGCGGAGTGTAGCGCGGCCAGGCTTCCCGATTCCGGGGGCCAGTGGACCTGCCAGAGAGCGTCGCGAAACGGAATGAGCCCGAGATGTTTGCGAATGGACTCTGGCAGTGCATCGGGTACCTGCTGCGGGTCGAGGTTATCGAGCGCGTAGCGGATCACCCGCCGGAACCAGCGTGAACTGAGCTTGCCTTGCCCGGCGGACTCGTAGATGGGTACCACCCGGCCGATCTCCAGCGACTCTGCGATACCGGGGGAGCCTTCTTCACCCTCGGCTTCGCCCAGAACTTCAAACTGCGGCTGGATGATCTGGAGATCGCCCTTCTTGCTTTGATCCACCTTGCCGTAAAGGGCCACTACTTGACCGGGCTGAAAGCGGCCCTGCAGGTAGGCTCCGTGAAACCACAGGCACTTGAGGCGTGCTCGGGCTGCGCGCATCGGCATGCCCGGTGGGAGGCTATCCGCGCCATTACGTCTCGCTTCGCCCGCGGCGACGGCGGAAGCGGGCACTCCGAGATCGCCGACTACCAATTCAAAAATCGGCATGCGCCGGGTGCGAAACAGCATGGAACTGCGAACTTCCCCTACTATGCTGGCGGTTTCGCCGGGGCGAAGCTCTCCAATGCGGCGCGGGTTGGCGCGGTCCTCGTAGCGGAAGGGCAAGTAAAAGAGCAGATCCTCGACCGTGGTAATACCCTTCGCCGCAAGAATCTCCGCCAGGCGCGGGCCGATTCCCTTCACATACTGCACCGGAGTGGCGAAGTCGAGCATTGCGAGGAATAGAGTAGCAGCGCAGCGTGCGGTCTCAGGCCGCAGTGTTTCCCGATAGGAAGATTAATTCTGGGGCACGGTTTCCGTGGCCGGTTCTGAGCGAGTGCTCTGGTTGCCGCGTACGTCCACGGCACTCACAAAATACTGGTAGCTCATTCCGGGCAGTACATCGGAGTCGCGGAACGATGGCGTAAGCACCAGTTCCCGATTGATGCGTGTGGGAGTCTGGCCACTGGTGCTGCGATCGATGTTGTACCCGGCAAGGTCGGTGTCCGGGCTGGGAGTCCAGACCACATCGATGAACGGCGGCTGCCCTGGACCGGAGAACACAGCCTCGACGGCGGTCGGAGTGGCTGGAGCGAAGGTGTCCTGAGGAGTTACCGCGAGCGGAGCGGAATCCTCGCCCTCGACCTCCATTGCCGTACCCTGCGGCAGGGGAACCTGCGTGACTGCCGTCACCAGGTAGTGGTACGTGTTGCCCCATTCGATGTTGCGATCGAGCAATGAGGCGCCGGTGTCGCTTGCAAGTTGCACCTCGCCCACGACGAGCCTCTGGTTGGCGCTGGCAGTGGGATCGGAAGTTCGATACACGCGATAGAGATGACGAAGCTCGGGAGACTCGTGCTCGTGGAGCATCCCGGACCACGCAAGACGCACGCCCTCAGCCGTGACCTCCGCCTGCAAGTCCAGCGGCGGCGGCAATGTAGGCGCCAGCGGAACCTGCACGGCAGCGGAGAGTCCGGCGGAACGACCGCGGAAATTGATCACCTCCACGGCGTAATTTGCGACATCGGTGGCGTGCTGTCGCTGGAACTCGGGCGGGAGTGTGTCGGTGAACGTGGCTCTATCCTTGCTGGCTCCGGGACGTGGCGGCGGCAGTTCTGCAATCCGGGAGCATTGCGAGGGATCGACTTTGTTCCCTATCGTCTTGCCTGCGCCCGTTGGAGCGTTAGGCGGGTAGATATTGCGACAGACGTAGGTAGATCCAGGGCGACGAATCGTCTGCCCGTCGGTCGTCTCAATCGGGGGAGTCCACGAAAGCTGCACGCTATCGCCCTTGCGAGTGGCGGAGAGGTCCCGAACCGGCTCAGGCAATTGTAGCGACGGAGGCTGCGGTGCTGCGGGCAGGCCGCAAGCGACCAATGAGGGTAATAACCCGAGCAGCGCGAGCAGGCAATACCGGGAACTCATGCGGATTGCTCAAGGATAACAGGCGATTTCAGGAGGCTGGCGCAAACTGAGTGTTCTGAGAACGAATACGATGGAAGTGCATCGACGGCGGCGAGCAAAAAACAATCGCAAGCGCCCCTCTGGCTGACAGCCGAATACTCTTCCTTCTACAGAATGTAGCGCGACAAATCCTGGTCCTTCACGATGTCGGTGAGGGCCTTACGAACGTATTCTGCGTCGATAGTGACTTGCTTCTCGGTCATGTCGGGAGCGTTGAAGCTGATGTCGTCGAGCACGCGCTCCATAATGGTGTGCAGGCGGCGGGCGCCAATGTTCTCCGTGTTCTGGTTTACGCGGGAGGCAAAGTTGGCGATTTCATCGAGGGAGTCCGGGGTGAACTCCAGCTTCAGCCCTTCGGTTTCGAGCAGCGCGACGTACTGTTTCGTCAGCGATGACTTCGGCTCCGTCAGAATCTTGATGAAGTCTTCCACCGTCAGCGACTGTAACTCCACACGAATGGGGAACCGTCCCTGGAGTTCAGGGATCAGGTCACTGGGCTTGGAGACATGGAATGCGCCAGCAGCGATAAACAAGATGTGCTCGGTGCGCACCATGCCGTAGCGTGTGTTTACAGTCGTGCCTTCCACGATGGGTAGAATGTCGCGTTGCACGCCCTCGCGGCTCACGTCAGGACCGTGGCCTCCGCTTTCGCGTCCGGCGATTTTGTCGATCTCGTCCAGGAAAATAATGCCCGATTGCTCTGCGCGTTCCACGGCGACGCGCGTTACCTGGTCCATGTCGATCAGGCGGTGTTCCTCTTCTTGTACCAGGTACTCGAAGGCATCGCTGACCTTCATGTTCCGCTTCTTCGTGCGCTGGCCGAAGATGTTGGGCAGCATGTCCTTGATGTTGATGTCCATCTCTTCGGCGCCCTGATTAGAGACAATCTCAAAGGCGGGGAAGGATTTCTCGCGGACTTCAATCTCGACCATTCGGTCGTCGAGCTTACCTTCGCGTAGTTGCTGACGGAGCTTCTCTCGAGTGCGGAACGTGGACTCCACAAGCGGGGCGTCGCCGCCGCTATTTCCGCCATCCGCTGGCCGGGATGCACTGAATCCTGCAGGGTTAGGCGCGGCCGGAAGCAGCAGGTCAAGCAGGCGCTCTTCGGCGTTCAGTTCGGCTTTGTCGGAAACATCCTCCAGCTTTTCCTCGCGCACCATATCGATGGCAATTTCCACCAGGTCGCGGATCATGGATTCCACGTCACGGCCCACATACCCAACCTCAGTGAATTTAGAAGCCTCGACTTTCAGGAATGGAGAATTGGCAAGTTTAGCCAGACGGCGGGCGATCTCGGTTTTTCCGACACCCGTGGGCCCGATCATGATGATGTTTTTGGGAATGACCTCATCCGCCATGTCCGGTGGAAGCTTCTGGCGGCGCATGCGGTTTCGCAGCGCAATGGCCACAGCACGCTTGGCGTCTTTCTGCCCCACGACGTACTTGTCGAGTTCGGTGACAATTTCACGCGGAGTCAGTTCATCCAGCGTGACGTGCTCTTCATCAGCGGTTTGTGGAAGGTATAAAGCCATAACATCAATCTGAATTAGAACTGCCAGCTTCTACAGTTCTTCGATTACCGAATTCTCGTTGGTGTAGATGCACATGCGTCCGGCGATCCGCATTGCCTCCTCGGCAATTTGACGCGCCGAGAGCGTCGTATGGTTCGCCAGCGCCGTGGCTGCGGCCAGCGCAAAGGGGCCTCCGCTGCCGATGGCGGCAATACCTGAGTCGGGTTCAATCACGTCGCCGGCGCCGCTGATGAGATATGTCTGGGTCTCGTCCGCCACGAGCAGCAAGGCCTCCAGATGTCGCAGGGCACGGTCGGTGCGCCAGTCTTTTGCCAGTTCGACGGCCGCCCTTCCCAGATTCCCGTGATACTGCTCCAGCTTGCTTTCAAAGCGGCTGAAGAGGCTGAAAGCGTCGGCGGTGGAACCGGCAAACCCGGCGAGAATGCGGCTGTTGTAGAGCCTGCGAATCTTGCGGGCGCTGTGCTTGATTACATTGTCCCCCAGGGTTACCTGGCCGTCTCCGGCCATAACCACTTTGCCGTCGCGGCGAACAGCCAGCACGGTCGTCGAACGGATGCCTGTCTTATTAGGACCTTCGCTTCGCGCAGGAACATCGCTGTTAAGCGGCTGGAATGCACGATTCCGATGTGGGCTGGGAAAAAGACGCGAACGCTTCATCGAGATACATCGATTATAGCAGCGCCGGATCAATCCAATCGCTTACCGGCTTGATTGCACCACCTCGATGTGCAGGCCATTGAGGATCACGCCGGTAGTCTGCACGACCTCGGCGTCCACGCGGTCCACACCCCAGCCTTCGCGCAACTGGTGGGGAAGGGGAGCTGTCTGCACAACGCCATTCACGGTTACGATATCGCCTTTATTCAGCTGCGCCTGACGCCCGTCTGAGTAGAGTGGACGCACAATGGCCGGCATGGTGATCAGGATCATCTGCTCCGGGCTGGTCCCCACCCACATTGCCTGGCGGCGGGTCACATCCCGCACCTGCACGTTACGAAGCATGATGGGCTGGCCTATCCAGGATTCTTTCTTGGCGGAGAGCAGGTCGGCAACGCTCACGGATGCGACAGATGCAGTCGTGGAAAACCCGTCCTGCGCCATCGCAGGAAGAATCATGGTGCAGAGCAGTAGCGGAATAAAACTGAATGCTCGCATAAGCCCCTCTTTCGAAAGTATCTCTGGGAAGCAGCCCTGAGACCGCCTACTCCGTAATAATGCGCCGACCGTACAAAAGTTGCACAAACTAGCCCTTCGCGGCATGGTCACGGATTTC
>JBFXAV010000118.1:0-7176 GCA_050183935.1 Candidatus Korobacteraceae bacterium
GACATCTGCGCATCGGCGGCAAGAAAGTCCATGTTGGTGCTGCATGGCATCAACCCCTGCTGCTGGCCCATGCCCTGCGCATCCGCCCAGATCAGGAAGGCCTTGCCCGTGCTGATGGGATAAATCACAGTGTTCTGCGACGCCTGCACCTTCTTCATCACCGTCTGGAAATTCATCTTGCTGAAGGTGTCGCAGCCGCTGGTAATCAGGACAATATACTTCCGCCCATCGGCGCCTTCCAGCCGGTCGAGCGTGTCATAAAGCGCATCATAGACGTTCACTTCGCGAAACGCGGGCGCCATATTCAGGCTGTTGAGGGCCGCAAACACGGCATTCTTGTCCTGGGTGAAATCCACGAGTATGTGCGGCCGCAGGTCGAACGAAACCACCGCCACCCAGTCTTCCTTCTTAAGCGAGCTGGCAAAGGCTTAGGACGCGTTCAACGCGTCAAACATGAATACCCAACTGTTAGAGGCAAACTCCACCAGCAGCACGGCCGTAATTCCGGCCTCGCTCTGGGTGACGCTCTGGATGGTCTGCGGAACCCCGTCTTCGTAGATGCGGAAGTTCCCCGCCTTCAGGCCAGGGATAAACTGCCCGTTCTTGGTGATGACCGAGACCGGCACCGTCACCACGGGTACGTCCACCCGAATGGAGTACTCCGGCATGTCTCGCGGGACTTCAGGCTTGGGAGGCGGCGGAGGCGGTGCCTCCTGGCGCTTTTGGGGAACGGCCAAGGGACCAACGTCCCCTTGGGGGCCACCCGCCTCGGCTGGCGCCTGCCTGTCCTGCGCGTACATGCTGGGCACGCTGGCGACGGACAACAGCATGGCAAGTGCCACAAGGCGGACAATCCGGCGGCTAAACTGCGCCCGAGGGCTGAACATGCGTAATGACATAGGCCTGCCCTTCCGTGCTGCTTCAATGGTAGTATAAACCCCAAGTTTCTGTAAGAAATTCGGGACTTTTCGCTCTTGCGGCCTTGCCAGACTCCGGGTTCTCCGGGGCAGAGGCCGCCAGCTTTTCGATTGGGAAAGCAAATCTTAGAGGAAGCGCCGGAGCAACTCCGGCGTTTTTGGTGGTATGAAACGAACCCTGTTGTCGCGCCTCATCGTCGTTGCCGTCCTTGTCTTTTCCTCTAGCACAGTCTTCGCCCAGAGCACGTCTGCCGCGCCCGCTCCGCCAGCGATCCTTTCGGTCGATCAGATTCAGCCGGGGATGCGCGGGGTTGCATACACCGTTTTCGAGGGTGTGAAGCCGGAGACCATGGAGGTCGAAATCCTCGGCGTGATGCCGAATGCGGCTGGACCCAAGGGCGACATTATCCTGGCGCGACTGCACGGCAAAAAGGTGGAGTACACCGGCGTAGTCGCCGGCATGAGCGGCAGCCCTGTCTATATTGACGGCAAGCTCGTCGGCGCCATTGCTTACCGCATCGGAGAATTTTCGCGTGAGCCCATCGCCGGAATCACTCCCATCGCGCAGATGCTCGAAATCAACGAACTGGATAAGACTGCGCCTCCGCATGCCGGAAGCGCCAGCGGAGCCACTCCGGCTTCTGGCCCGGGAACTTCGGGCAGTCCTGCTCCCGGGCAGGGCTACTCCAACGTCCTGAAGCCCATCGAAACCCCGCTGGTCTTCACCGGCTTTACCGAAGACGCCATGAATCGCTTCGGTGAGCAGTTTGCAGCGGCTGGCGTGGTACCAGTAATGGGCGCGGGCGCAGTTGCCAACACCAAGCAGCCGGAGGCTCTGGAGCCAGGCTCCTCCGTGGGTGCGCTTTTGGTGCGTGGCGACCTGAACATTGCCGCCACCTGCACTGTGACCTACGTGGACCCCCAACGCCTGCTGGCGTGCGGCCATCCCCTGATGCGTTTTGGACTGGTCGACATGCCCATGACCAAATCGCGCGTGCTTGCCACGCTGCCCTCGCCGATGAACGCCTTTAAGATCGCCACCTCCACCGAGCCCGTCGGCGCCTTCGTACAGGACCGCCACACCGGAATTCTGGGCCGCTTCGGGCGTGACCCGGAGATGATTCCCGTCACCCTGCGCATCCACGGCGGCAGCACTCCCAAGGTGTTTCGCTACGAGGTGCTCAACAACGCCCGGCTTACGCCCGTGGCAATGATGGCCACTCTGTTCAGCGCGCTTCAGGGAGTAAACGACAGTGGAGAGCACGTCACGTACCGAATGAATGGCCGCATCGCTGTGAACGGCTATCCCGACGTTCAGTTGCAGAATATGTTTTCGCCTTCCGATGGCGGGCAGCCCACGGCATTTTCTGCTGCCATCTCGCTGGGCGAGCGCTTTGGACGTATCTACCAGAATGCCTATGACAGCCCGTCGGTTTCCGGTGTGGAGCTAGACTTCGACCTGGTCGGCGAGCGCCGCTCCGCGCAGCTAGAAAGTGCCCGCACAGACGTAACCGAAGCCCGTCCCGGCGATGAGATTGTGATTGAAGCGGTCCTGCGGCCCTACCGTGGCGAGCGCATCGTGCGGCAGATTCCCGTCCGCATTCCGACCTCCACTCCCAGGGGCAACCTGCGCATCATGGTCAGTGACGGCGACACGCTCGATCGCACCCGCCGCATGGGTACCGCGTTCGGGCGTGGCCTTGACCTCGGCTCCACCATCGCGCTGCTCAACAAAGAGCACGCCAACAACCGGCTCTATGTCTCCCTGCTCGAAGCCAACCCGCAGGCCATGGTCGAGGACAAAGTCATGCCCGGCCTGCCGCTTTCCATCATGAACATGATGGAAGGCATGCGCGGCACACGGGAGATGGTGGTCGTGGGCGAGTCGGCTGTTACTGAAGCTTCCACGCCACTGGATTACGTTATCTCCGGCGGGCAGGTAATCTCCGTCAGCGTGAAGTAGTTGGCGTTGCGGCTATCCTGATGGGTCCGAATAGTGCAACATAACCAAGGCCTCCCGCATCACTCTGAATTACGCGGAGGGACTACCATTCCAACCAACGTTCGCGAGATTGATGCCTGGCCCGCTCTGCCCCTGGAGCAGTGGAAGGATACCTATGCCACGTTGCACATGTGGACTCAGGTGGTAGGCAAGGTTCGTCTCGCGCTGACGCCTCTTATCAATCATTGGTGGAATGTTCCTCTCTACGTAACCGCGCGCGGGCTGACCACATCTCCTCTTCAGTTCGGCAATTTGTCATTTGAACTGTGGTTTGATTTCCTGGAGCACCAGCTCGTCTTGCAAACCAGTGCCGGCTCACGCCAGGTGCTCCCTTTGGCTCCGATGTCAGTGGCCGATTTCTACCTGAAGGTAATGAAGATGCTGAAATCGAATGGACTTGGTGTGGAGATCTGGCGCATGCCGGTCGAAGTGCCCAACCCGATCCCCTTCGATGAAGATCGAGTACACGCTTCCTATGATCCAGAGGCCGTGGGTAGATTCTGGAATATTCTGCTGAGTACCCAGAATGTATTTGAGAAATTCAGATCTCTGTTCCTCGGCAAGTGCAGTCCCATTCATTTCTTCTGGGGTAGCTTCGACCTCGCCGTAACCAGGTTTTCCGGGCGGCTCGCGCCCGAGCGGCCCGGAGCAGATCGCATTACTCGGGAGGCGTACTCTCACGAAGTAAGCAGCGTCGGCTTCTGGCCCGGCAGCGGCCACATCACGGATGCTGTCTTTTATTCGTACACAGCTCCTGAGCCCACGGGCTTCCGCAATGCCCCAGTCCTGCCTGCGGCGGCACGGTACGACGAGCAACTCAGCGAATATGTCTTGATGTACGCCGAGGTGCGAAGTTCAGCTTCACCGAGCGCAACTCTGCTTGAGTTCTGTCAATCGACCTACGAAGCAGGAGCGACGCTCGGCAAGTGGGATCGACAAACGCTGGAGAGGGACCCCGGGGCAATCCTCTCGAAATCTGCCTGAACGCCCGCAAGTGGGCTTTTTAAGGCCTCCAACGCTGACTAACCAGCTTCAGCCTAAGCGGGAGAACAAAGTTTCCCGCTTACTAGCCTCTATTGTGACTTGCCGCGACTTTGGATAGCAGACCGGAGATCTGCCATCGTAGTGACACCCGGTCCATGGAGCGCCGCAATCTGCCGGACGCGAAGACTGCGCTTTTGAATATTTTCATTGAGGTTTACGGAAAACGGGTTTGGCTCGGCCGGGGGCGGAGCATTTGCCGCAGGAGGCGTATAGGCATCCGCTTCGATCAATATCCCTTCCGTCGGTAGATACACCATGGCAAAGGCGTCATTGTGACCATTCCCGCTGATCGGATAGATCTCAATTCTCCGGCGCTGGTCAGTCAGCACGTGCTTGTCGGTGAAGGTCTCAAACGTGGCATTCTTTTTCGACTGCGCAAGCCGATCCGGATTGATCGTTCGTGGCATCTCCCATGCCTGGACGTAATACGGACGGTTCTGCTCGTGCGTTACGATTGTCGCGCCCTCATCCACATAGGTGCGAAGACCGCCCGAATGATCGAAGTGCACGTGTGTATTGATCAAATAGCGAATCGGTTTGTTCGGAATTGTCTCCTTCACTTTAGTGATTACAACCTCTGACCGTGCTTCATTCTGCGGCCCCTCGACCACAACAATATGGTCGCTCTGGTCAATGGCGATGCTGAGATGTGAGCCCCCGCGGATGTAGTAGACGCCATTCGCGAGCTTCTCCACTTCAGCCCGCACCGTCGGTGGAGGGGCATTGCGTACCTGTTCGGGAATGTCGACCTTAACGTCTGGGTTCGCCGTCGCTTTTGCGACGGTCAACTCCAGTACCGGATGGCCCCCCTGCGATCGCACGATTTTCGTCGGGAACCTCACTCCTCCGAAGTCGCGATAATCCGAATACACAATCTCGACAGGCGTGTCGCCCAGAATTGGATTGTCGATCCAGGTTTGGACGCGCTCGACCTGATTCTGGCCGTTGATCCGTCCTACGTAACGGTACTTGCCATCGACAGTGAAAGAGACTTCAGAGCCACCATTCACAGATCGCGATGTTGCATTGTTGGCTGTGGCGGCTTTGAGGAAGCCATGCGGTGTCGTCCAAATCTCCGCAATGCGCTCTTCTACGCTTGCAGGCTGTGGCTGCGGTGTAGGCGCGCTACCCGCCGCCGAAGCAGCCGGTATGACCATATTCCAGGCGTATTTACCGCTGACAAGCTGGACTGGCCGCTGCTCGACGGGGGTGGGTCGCAACCTGCCCGGTTCAACAATTTGCTTCCGCTGCATCTCCACGCGCGCGGCCGGGGTTTGATAGTTCAGACTGGCGGTAAAATTGCTCACGTCGAAGGCCGGCCAGGGGAGTGTGGGATTGGGGAACTGGCCAAATTGAAACCACTTCCCGGCGCCTGAGTATTCAATCGAATTCACCTCGTTGGCGCCCAGTTCCTGGACAGCCGCCTGAAGTGCGCCGGGTTCCGCCCGAGAGCACCCTACGGTTGCCAGCGCCGTCATCCCAAGAGCGAAAATGATAGCGAGGTGGGCAAGCGCCATTCTGCGCGAGAAAAAAGAAAAACAGCTTTCCATTTCGACCTCCAAGACGCGGACAAACTTATACACCGTGCGTGCGGATGCGAACAGATTTTCTTCGTGTCGCTACGGGCTCGACTCCATAGCTGCCTACACCTTGTTGTGTACACCCTTGGGCATTACGCTAGTCTAGAAGCAGAAGCATTGCTCATTTTCTTATGTATGTGCTCTACAGCGCCGCGCTGGCTCTTGCTCTTCTGCTGAGCAGCCCGTGGTGGCTGTTGCAGATGCTACGCCATGGCAAGTACCGCGCCGGACTTACTGAGCGCTTGGGCCGCGTGCCAGCGCGTCTCGCAAGCGTGAAGCCCGGATGCATCTGGGTACATGCCGTCTCGGTTGGCGAGGTTTTGGCCTGTACCGGACTGCTTGCTGCCCTTCGCTCGCGTTTTCCTCAGCGACAAGTATTCATATCAACCACGACTGCTGCGGGACAGACGCTGGCCCGACAGAGATTTGGAGCCGAGTCTGTCTTTTATTTCCCGCTCGACTTCCGTTTTGCCATTCGTCCCTGGCTACGGGCGCTCCGACCGGAATTGATCGTACTGGCGGAAACCGAGCTCTGGCCCAACTTCCTCTCGCTCTCGCGCCAGCACGGCGCGCGCATAGCGGTGGTGAATGCGCGTATTTCTGACCGCTCCCTGCCACGTTATGTGCGATTTCGTGCAGTGCTTCGCCACGTCCTTGCTCAGGCCGACCTGTTGTTGGCGCAGACGGAAGAAGACCGTCGCCGCCTGCTCATGATTGGAGCCCTGCCGGAACGAATCCGCGTAACCGGCAATTTGAAGTTTGAGGTCGCGCCCCCGGCGGCATCTCCGTTAGCGGAGCAACTCCGGCAGAACATGCGTGCCGGAGGCGCGGGGCCGGTGATGGTTTATGGAAGCACCGTCGCAGGCGAAGAACCCCTGTTACTGCCCGCGTTCCGAGCAATCTTGCATCGCTTTCCTAGGGCCGTGATGATTCTCGCGCCACGCCACCCTGAGCGCTTCGCGGCTGTTGCCGACTTTCTGTCTGGCTCCGGAATCCCATTCCAACGCAGGTCGGCATGGCAGGGCCACACTTCTCTCGCGGGCCAAATCTTCCTGCTCGACAGTATTGGGGAACTGGCTTCGCTCTACGCGCTGGCGGAAGTGGCCTTTGTAGGCGGGAGCCTCGTACCGCGTGGCGGCCACAACATTCTTGAACCTGCACAGGCGGGAGCAGCAGTGCTGACCGGACCGCATACCGAAAACTTTCGCGACATCGTTGCCATCTTCCATGCAGCGAACGCGGTTCGCATTGTCACCCCGGACGAGCTTGCTGCTACTGTGGTAAACCTCCTGACCGACGATGCCACCCGCTCTGAACTGGGCCGCCGTGCCAGGCAAGTGGTGCGCTCGCAATCGGGGGCTACAGCGCGTACTCTGGAGGCCATCGAGAATCTGCTGCTTCCGCCAGATCGTGACCCTGGCAACCAGGACATGCCCAGCAATTCGCCTTCCCTGTCGGAGGCTCCATAGGCGTCATTGTAAGTGCCGTATTGCTGTGCAGAATCGCTGTTCATAATGACGAATGAGCACCGCCGCATCCATGCTGTTCTCTGCCGCTGTTACTGTGCGCAACGCGCTCTATGACCGGGGTGTGCTCGGTGGGCAGGCATTGGAAGGCCCGGTGGTCAGCATCG
>JBFXAV010000119.1:0-7150 GCA_050183935.1 Candidatus Korobacteraceae bacterium
GGGGAATCTAGGAGCTGATCTGCTGATGCAGTTCATCAGCGACTCTCTTCCCGCGCCAGTGGATCGTGAGCCTGTCGCCGCCATCTCTCACGGTGGCAATGGCGACCGCCCAGGCCGCAAAGTTGCGGATGCGGAACCGGTCTCGCTGTTCGTCTTCAAAACGCTGAACGATCCCTTTGCCGGGCGCATTTCGCTTTTCAAGCTGTACTCCGGCGTCCTCAAGACGGACTCGGTTGTCCAAAACTTCAGCCGCCAGAGCCCGGAAAAGCTCGCGCACCTTTCCATCCTTCAGGGCAAGAACATGGTCCCGGTTGCGGAACTGCACGCTGGAGACATCGGAGCGGTCGCCAAGCTGAAAGACACCCTAACCGGCGACACCCTGGGAGAGAAGAGCTCCGCGATTGAATATCCCGGCGTCACCCTTCCCGAACCTGCAATCACGTTCGCCATTGAACCCAAGACCCGAGCCGACGAAGACAAGCTCTCCAACGGCATTCACAAGCTTATGGAAGAAGACGCCATGTTGCGCTTCTTTCGCGACGAGCAGACCAAGGAGTTCCTGATTGCGGGAACTGGCCAGCAGCACATTGAAGTCATCGTCTCCAAGCTCAAGAAGCGCTATCACACCGAAGTGAACCTTAAAGCTCCCAAGGTTCCCTACCGCGAAACCATCCGCGGCCGGGCCGACGTGCAGGGCCGCCACAAAAAACAGACTGGAGGCCACGGCCAGTTTGGAGATTGCAAAATCAAGATGGAGCCCCTGCCGCGCGGCGGCGAGTTCGAGTTTGTGAACGAAATCTTCGGAGGAGCCATCCCCAAGAACTTCATTCCGGCAGTGGAAAAGGGCATTAAGGATGCAGCCGCCCGTGGCTATCTCGCCGGGTTCCCGGTAGTCGATTTCCGCGTTGTTCTCTACGACGGCTCGTATCACGATGTGGATTCCAACGACCTCTCGTTCCAGATCGCCGGTCGCATTGCCTTCCGCAAGGCTATGGAACTAGCGAAGCCCACGCTGCTCGAGCCGGTGATGAAGGTGCAAATCGAAGTCCCCGACGAGTTTGCCGGAGCCATTATGGGCGACCTCAACAGCCGCCGAGGCCGCATTCAGGGAATGGATAACAAAGGGGGACGCACCATCATTAAATCCGACGTCCCCATGGCGGAGATGCTCACCTATGGAGTGGATCTTACGGCCATGACCCAGGGCCGCGGCAGCTTTCACATGGAAATGGATCACTACGACGTTGTGCCCGCCGTGCAGCAGGAGAAGATCATTGCCCATGCCAAGGCGGAGCGCGGCGAGGTGGTGCACGAAGACGAATAGCGGACGGATCGCGCCTTCGTCGAGATCCGCGAATTATGGACCGCTTCTCCCAATACGAAATCCTGGTCCCCAGCGGAGAGAACTGGACTGCGGTGGCAACCTTCCGGGATTTCAACGTTGCTTATGCCGTCGCCAGCAGCCATGGTGGACACGTGCGCCTGATGCGCGTGACCTACGATGATGGGCGTCCAGTGGAGGAAGAGCTGGTGGCGGAGGTGGGTATGAATCCACAGGCTCTTTAAGCGGGGTGAAACCCTTGGGTACATGACCCCTCGTCATGTTGTTTTGGGTGTAATCCGGAGCAACAATAATCCCTGGATATTGCTGTCTGAGTACCCTCCCGCAGGCCCTTGCGTTTTACCATCTGACCATCTGCTCTTGCATAGGAGCAGCGCGCAAGGAGCACCTATGGCCCGTGAATCCGGTTTCTCGCTGATCGAATTGCTCATAGTTGTCGCCATCATTCTTGTAATCTCGGCCATTGCCCTGCCCAATTTCCTGAAGTCGCGTGTAGCCGCCAACGAATCCGCGGCAGTCACGCACATCCGCACCCTCAGCACGGCCCAGATCGCCTATGCCCAGACCTATCCCACGCTGGGATATACCTGCAGCATCAGCGCCCTTGGACCGCCCGCAGGCGGGGCCCCTTTGGACAGTACCGCTGCCGGCATCGTGGACACAGTGCTTGCCTCTGGAACCAAGCAGGGGTATGTATTCAGTTTTCGGGGATGCGCTGGCATGCCAAGAGTTTCGTACAACTCCACAGCTGTTCCCCAAAGCTCGGGCACCGGGGTGCGTGCCTTCTGCTCCAATGCCACCGGCATCATCTCGTACGCACAGGACGGAACTGCCGGTACCTGCCAGACCAGTGGCACGGTGCTTCGTTAGCTGCCTGCGAGCAATTGCCTCAGAGCGCATTTCAGCTTAGTATCCGGCAGAGTGACTTTCCCCCCTGACAATCGGAGATCATTTTCAGCAGCGGACGCGTCCTCATCAGGGGGTGCGTCTGGGAAAACCCGTGAACGCGAGGGCCTGGTTTCCGCCGGGATCGTGGAAGACGATGCTTCTTATGAACTAAAGCTGCGTCCCCAGCGCCTGCAGGAGTTCATCGGCCAGCCCAAGGTGAAGGAAAATCTGGCCGTCGCTATTCAGGCCGCCCGCACCCGTGGGGAACCGCTGGATCACGTTTTGCTTTACGGACCTCCAGGGCTGGGCAAGACCACGCTGGCGACCATCATCGCCAACGAGATGGGAGCGCACTTCCAGCAGACTTCGGGCCCGGCGCTCCAGATTAAGGGAGATCTCACGGCGGTGCTAACCAACCTGCGGGACCGGCAGGTGCTGTTCATCGACGAGGTCCACCGCCTCCAGCCGGCCCTCGAAGAACTGCTCTACTCGGCGCTGGAGGACTACAAGCTCGACATCATGATCGGTCAGGGGCCGTCAGCGCGCACCCATACCATTGACGTGCATCCGTTCACATTCATTGGGGCCACAACGCGCGCTGGACTGCTCTCGGCTCCGCTGCGCTCGCGTTTTGGCATTGTGCTGCGGCTGGAGTTCTACAGCACGGAAGACTTGAAGATTATTCTGGAGCGCTCGGCGGAGATTCTTGGAGTCGAAATTGATGAATCGGGCGCCCGCGAGATTGCTTCCCGTGCCCGGGGCACACCCCGCATCGCCAACCGCCTGCTGCGCCGGGTACGTGATTACGCTCAGGTCCGTGGCGCGGGCAAGATCGACAAGCCGACGGCTGAAGCTGCGCTGGAGATGCTGGAGGTGGATCGCCACGGCTTCGACGAGATTGACCGCAAGCTGCTGCTCACCATCATCAACAAGTATCAGGGTGGGCCTGTCGGTGTGAATACTCTGGCGGCGGTGCTGGCCGAGGAAGCCGATGCGATTGAGGAGATCTATGAGCCGTTCTTAATTCAAATTGGTTTTCTGAACCGGACTCCGCGTGGGCGCATGGTGACACATCTGGCGTATGAGCACTTTGGAATTAAGCCGGGAGCGAGGCCGCAGGAGAGTTTGTTTTAAGGAGTCTTGTTATCGAGGATTGAAGGCTTAGAGAAAAGACCCTCCAGCAATTTCGGATCGATACTCGTTCTCACCACCACCCGATCCTCGTCTCTCTCCACCTGCAAACTTTCCACCAATGGTCCGAGTGACTCCATTCCTTCTACCTTCACGCCCGCGCCGAGTGCTTTCATCAGCGAAAGGTAGGCCCCCACGTGGCTTGCCAGGCGCTCCGCTTCCGCTTCTCCTGATGTAAACGCCTCGGCACGAAACTCAATCTGTCCGGTATAGCGTATTGACGCGACCAGAACCGTTCCTTCCGGTACGCCAACGCGGAAGCCTCCGGGCAGCATGATTCCTGATGACCCCCCGGCGCTGCTGGCTGCCCGAAGGATCGTCCATATCGGACTGCCTAACGGTACGTGCTTGTAATGGGAGCGCAGCAGTTCGGGACCTTGGGGAAGCAGCTTTCCATTGCTCTCCAGCATGTGTTCGATGGCGCTCGTCTGGTCCAGGTTCGAGGCAGCGACGCGGTTGTCCAGAATGGCTGCCCGCACCGTTCTTCCCGGAAGCGGCACCTCAAAAACAGGGCTTCCTCTGCGCTCTGTTGTGTTCTGTGCCGTCTTCGCCAGGAAGGCGCGCAGCTTCTGCTGGTCAAAACGTCCGGCAAATACTTCTGAGTAGCGTGTCTCCGGGCCGCCGGTATTCGCACGCGGCAGGTGGATGGCAAAGGCAGCCTCGTCAAGGTCGCGTTCCGGGTTGATCCCGGTCTGCTCGACGAACTCGCGGTACTCGGGCTCAAAGTTGATCTCCGGAAGCCGGTCGAATAACCCGGCGGAGCGCATGGGCCGGAGGTCGGCGTAGAAGTAGCCGTCGGCCTCGGGCAGGAGCCGTGCGGCCCCGGGTGGCAGCCCCTGCCACCACCAGACAAGGCTCCCCAGTGCGATCAGGACCACGACTGCCGGAATAAGGAGGAGATAACGTCGAGTCATGAGATTGGGCGCATGAGCGTCGGCTAATCGGGCGAGTTGGAGACTGGGTTCCTCGCTGCCAGACCCCCTTTAGCAAGGACTGGGCGGGAACTCATAGCCAGACTAGCGGAGTGCGCCGCTTTTGGATAGAATCATGAATGGAGTAGCGTGGTCTGGGTCGGTTCGTACTTGGAAGCTCCCATCCTTTGCGGTTTTTCAAGGTGATTAGGAGTTAGCGAGTAGCGCCGCGTGGCGACAGGACGCGGCAGGAAGAGTTGCGTTTTTGGCGCGGCAGCGCCAGGGCGGTGTATTGCCGTTTCTCAGTGTTGCAGCTTCAGAGCCGTTGTGCTAAATTTTGAAGCTTGTCCCGGTACTGCGGGACCGGTCTTGGGCGGCTCCAGAGATGTGAGCGCCCGTTTGCTGGCGTAGCTCAGCTGGTAGAGCATCTGATTTGTAATCAGAGGGTCGGGGGTTCGAATCCCTTCGCCAGCTCCAGTAACGAACCGAGAAGGCGACGCGCGCAGCCCATCAACCAGGACGTACTCCAACACAAGCTTCCGGCGCAGTAAGAATGCGGCGCGGAGGTATGCACGATGATGCCGGTCCCGTGGAGCGACCGCAGTGCAGGTTGAGAGCGCTTCGGTCGGAAGCGTGGCGCCACAGAGGACAGGTGGCCGAGTGGTTAATGGCAGCAGACTGTAAATCTGCCGCTCCTTGCGAGCTACGGAGGTTCGAATCCTCCCCTGTCCACCAGGTTTGGATGTGATTCGGTTTTCCACTGCGATGGGGCTGCTGGTTGCGCTCGCTGTGCTGGCATGGACCACAATGAGCGGCGCTCCCATCCCCCATTTGCCGCCTTGGATGCCGCCGTGGGTGAGCTTCCGGGCTGTGACTGTGGTGGTTCTGGGTTTGTTCGCCTTCAAGGTATGGATTCACCGGCAGCGCGAGATGCTGGAGCGCAGCGAGAGCGAACGCAGTTGAGTGAAGGGCCGATGTAGCTCAGTTGGTAGAGCACTCCCTTGGTAAGGGAGAGGTCACCAGTTCAATCCTGGTCATCGGCTCCAGGGATTTTGCGGGATTTGGCGGATAGCTGACGGCGGGTAGCTGGCGGCTGAAAGTTGGCGGGAGTAACTCAGTGGTAGAGTCACAGCCTTCCAAGCTGTTGGTCGCGGGTTCGATTCCCGTCTCCCGCTCCAGAAATTGCGGACACGATCGCGAGTAGCGGCTGTCCTTCGCAGGGTGGAGTTCGTGGAATTTCAGCAGGCGACGATACCGGTACAGAATGAAGCGGAGTTTTATGCGCTTCGCTCGGCCATTGACCGCGTGTTTTCGGCGGCGCAGATCGATGGGTTTTTGCGCGGAGTAAAGCGCGCTGGCTTGAAGGTGCGGCAGTTCGAGCGCGTGCTGGAAAAGGAACTGATTGAGCGCGCCGATCCGGAGCTGGCCCGTTCCGGGCGCAAGGCCCGCCAGTTATACGAGGCCATGGCGCTCTCCGACAAGGCTCAGGTGCGTGAGTTCTATCTCGTGCGGCTGGAGCAGGCCGGAGATGAGACCCGCGAGAAGTTCGCGGCCGTGTACCGGGATTATTAGGTTCGGTTCTGCGTCGGCGGCGTGAGCCGCTGTGACGTCAAAGCAAGTTTGTAGTTTGAGATTCAATAGAAAGAAAACAGGACATGGCGAAGGAAAAATTTGAACGTTCAAAGCCGCACGTGAATGTAGGGACGATTGGTCACATTGATCACGGGAAGACGACGCTGACGGCGGCGATCACGAAGGTGCTGTCGAAGCACAACCCGAACATCAAGTTCCGGAGTTTCGATTCGATTGACAACGCGCCGGAAGAGCGCGAGCGCGGCATCACGATTGCGACGGCGCACGTGGAGTATGAGACGCCGAACCGGCATTATGCGCACGTGGACTGTCCCGGGCACGCGGACTACATCAAGAACATGATCACGGGAGCGGCGCAGATGGATGGCGCCATCCTGGTGGTGGCTGCCACCGACGGGCCGATGCCGCAGACGCGGGAGCACGTGCTGCTGGCGCGGCAGGTGGGCGTGCCGTACATCGTGGTGTTTCTGAACAAGTGCGACGCGGTGGACGATCCCGAGCTGCTGGACCTGGTGGAGCTGGAAGTACGCGAGCTTTTGAAGAGCTACAACTTCCCTGGAGATGATCTGCCGGTGATCCGGGGATCGGCGCTGGGCGCTTTGAACGGGGAAGCGCAGTGGGAAGCCAAGATCGACGAGCTGATGGAGGCGGTGGACAAGAGTGTACCGCTGCCGGCGCGGGATCTGGACAAGCCGTTCCTGATGCCGATTGAAGATATCTTCTCGATCTCGGGACGCGGTACGGTGGTGACCGGGCGCGTGGAGCGCGGCAAGGTGAAGGTGGGCGAGGAAGTGGAGATTGTAGGCTTCCGCGAGACCCGCAAGACGGTCGTCACGGGCGTGGAGATGTTCAAGAAGCAGCTGGATGAAGGGCAGGCGGGAGACAATGCCGGGCTGCTGCTCAGAGGTATCGGGAAAGAGGATGTAGAGCGCGGGATGGTGCTGGCGAAGGGTGGATCGATTACGCCGCACACCAAGTTCAAGGCGGAGATTTACGTGCTGACGAAGGAAGAAGGCGGGCGGCACACGCCGTTCTTCAAGGGCTACCGTCCGCAGTTTTACTTCCGGACGACGGACGTGACGGGAGTAGCGGAGCTGCCGGCGGGGACGGAGATGGTGATGCCGGGAGACAACGTGGCCTTGCAGATTGAGCTGATCACTCCGGTGGCGATGGAGAAGGGCTTACGATTCGCCATCCGCGAAGGCGGACGCACCGTCGGCGCCGG
>JBFXAV010000120.1:0-7147 GCA_050183935.1 Candidatus Korobacteraceae bacterium
AGAGCAACCTATTCCGGAAAGCTTTGATGTAGAAACATCCGAGCCGTACGATCAGCCCCGTTGCCCCAGATGCAATTCGTTGATGATTGAGTTCTCTGAAGTGGACAAGCGGGTAGCCTTGACCGCTCTGTGGGCGATCTCGATCCCTATTCCGGTAAAACGGAATCAATGGAAGTGCGGAGCCTGCGGATTCTCCTGGAAAAACGATCCCCAAAAAGCTGAGCCCGGAAGCTCCGCCTGATTACGCGCTTTCGCTCTGGGTTGGAACCTGCATCTGGGGAAGCTCTTTCAAGACCGGGGAGTTGGCCCCAAAGAACTCAATCACGCCGCAGTTCGAGCACACTACGGCGGCAGCGGGAGCGAACCCGCCATGTCCGTGATCGCTTTCTGCGGAAGTGACGAGGAAAATGCCCGCCTCGTGCCAGAAGCGGTCGTCGCTCTGGCAGCGCGGGCAGCGCTTCAGGACCATTCCTTCAATCACGCCTGACGACCTTTACGCCTTAACGACTTTACCGCTGCGCAGGCAGGAGGTGCAGACGCGCAGCTTGCGGGCAGCCCCGTTCACCACTGCGCGCACCGGGCGCAAATTCACGTTCCAGCGCCGCTTGGTCACGTTGTGGGCGTGGCTGATGTTATTCCCGAACTGCGGCCCTTTGCCGCAGAGTTCACAAGTACGAGCCATGACTGCTAGACCTTCCAAACAGAGTAGGGCAAAAGATTTATTTTACAGGAACTCCGGCGGTTCCGCCACTCCCATGGCAGCTTTAGGACGTATGCCCAATGAAGGGAGTCTTGCCCAGAAACTGATCGTCCGTAAGCTGGTCGACCATGAATTTTGCCACCTCTCGGCGAGCAATCCGCCGTAGCGTCACGCCGCGCACATCGGTCACAGCCTGAAACTCCGAACGGGCCTTCCCCTCGCGGAACACTGCTGCACGCACTATGATCCACTCCAATGAGCTTTTGCGGATCAGCGCCTCTTGCCGGTCTTTGTCTTCGTAAATGCGGCGGGTGAATAGGGGGAAGTAAATCCTGTCATACAGGAAGCCGCCGTGGCCCTTGGTCTCTCCTGATCCCACTCCGGTAAGCGCCACCAGCCGCCGCACCTTGTTGTGCTCCATGGCATTGAGGAGAATGCGTGTGGTCTCGGAGAAAAGCGTGGTCTGGCCGGGCGATTTCTCTGCCAAGGCGTAAAGCACGGCATCCTGCCCGGCGACTGCCCGTTCCATGGCTTCCGGGTCGAGCGCGTTGCCAACCACGATCTTCACCCGGTCTTTCCAAGGTCCAAGCCTCTCGGGATTGCGCACCAGCGCCGAGACCTCATAACCGCGACGCAGCACCTCTTCCACCAGCAACCGCCCCACACTGCCCGTTGCTCCCAGCACCAGCACTTTCATGCAGCCGATTCTACGCGGATTACGTCACGGAACAGCACAGCGACGCTCAGCCACATCTCGATACAATTGGGAGGGAACCTGTATGGAACAGAGTCTTCAACACACCATGGCGCTTCTCTCCCGCACCCCCAGTGCTCTGAACGCACTGTTGCGAGATCTCCCGGAAACTTGGACGCACTACAACGAAGGCGAGAACACCTGGAGCGCCTTCCAGACCCTCGGGCACCTGGTCCACATCGAACGAACCGACTGGATGCCGCGCGTGCGAAAGGTGCTGCAACATGGCGAGGCCGAGCCGTTTGATCCTGTCGATCGTTTTGCTCACATGCAGGAGATCGAGGGTAAATCGCTGCCGAAGTTGCTCGATGACTTTGACCGCCTGCGGTTGGAGAACCTGCACGAACTCCGTGCATTGAATCTCCGGGAAGAAGACCTCGTATTACGAGGACGCCACCCTGCGCTCGGCAGCGTCACTCTCGCGGAGGTGCTGGCAACCTGGGCTACTCACGATCTCACCCACCTGCACCAGATTTCCCGCGTGCTGGCGCACCAGTACCGCGGTGCTGTCGGACCATGGAAGGAATATCTGGGTGTGCTGAAATGTGGCGGGCACAGCGGGTGATCACCTCTCACTTCGACCAGGCGGGTTTCCACGCGAATGGGGAGAATCAAACAAAGCTAAGCCGCAATCCAATGTGGGGTATTGCAGAACTGGAAGCAATTCGCGCTTGAAGCGGGAATTGTCCGCAACGGAGGACATCATTCCAGCCCGGAGAATGTCACCCGTCAAGGGTGCGGATGTTCCAAAAAGGGCAGCGAAACGTTCACACATCATTGCTGCAAAGCGGAAGCACCATTCTGGCAATCGCCAAGGCCGCCTGTAGCCATGGTGAAGCGCCAGTTTGTCCAGGAACTCCTGGAATGTTAGCGGCTGGTCATCACAAATATTGTAGATACCAAGAGCAGCATCGCTTTCAATCACTAGTTGCACAGCCTGCAGGAAATCTGGAAGCGAAATCAAGTGCACCCATGTTGATTTACGCCACACCGCAAGCAGGCGATGCCGAAGCAACCACAACGCTGCCTCCGTAAGCTTCACGCCGCGTCCATATACCACCCCGGCCCTGCATATCACGGGCACCACGCCAGCTTGCTGGCATCTTTCCATCACAAGCCTCTCTGCGGCTAATCTTGTTTGAAAATGGATCACCTCGGGGCAGCGGTCCAGTCGCTCTCGCGCTGGGTTGTCCGGAGTGGTTTCGCCTTCCGTGTGCGGGAAACTTACAAGAATGAACTTACTTACCCCTGCCGCTATAGCGGCATCAAGCAAGTTCCGAACGAATCCCACATTAGTCCGGGGCAAGAATTCATGCGGATTCGGGGCAAAGAGCACACCCGCCAAGTGGACTACGCAATCGACATTCGCACAGACTTCTGCCAAGCCTCGGCTCTCGTGGAGGTTTGCAGCGAAGACGGTTAGTCCGGGAGCAGCGGCAAGATCGGATGGAAGTGGCGTCTTGTGGATCGTTAGCCGCAGGTCAATGGGAGTTCTTAGCAGATGCCGCGTAAGCAGAGAACCGAGATTGCCGGCTGCTCCGGTGATCAGGACTCGCATATAGACTTTTCGGCCTGCTGCTGCGTGAACCTGCGAAAGTAGAGCATTCCCCCGATATCAAATAAACCATGCGCGAGCATGGGAACCAGCAGGTTCCCGGAATACAGATAGAAAAGCCCCAGATACAAACCCTGGAAAATTGACCAGTAGCTAATAATGCGAATGTCTTGCTTCCCTATGTGGGCGATCATGAATAGCACAGCACCAGCCACAAGTCCGAAAGCACCCTGGATGAAACCCCGGAAAAATAGTTCTTCCCCAAATGCCGCCGTCAATCCACCCAGCAGCATTTGCGCCGGAGTCGCGTTTTCGAACTGGTTTGCCAGAGAAGATGTTAGCCCCTCTGCATATTTCTGGCCCTTCAGAACCCTGTAGCCCTGCTGTACACCTCCGGTCCAGAGGCCAAGCCAGAGTGCGCCAAGAAAGCCAAGGACAACTCCCCTTTTTGAAAACTCAAGGGAGTAGGACACCTCATACGCACGGATTCCCCAGATCGCAGCGCCTCCCAATACCAGCGTCACTGCGATCTCTAGCAGCAGATATCGCTTTACGTAAAACAGCACAAGCCCTCTTATACGGCGAGGATGCTATCACGCGGGATCACTACAATCTCCTGTGCGATACTGAATTCATGTCGCCCTATCTCCAGGCTGATCCCAAGTCTGTGCAGGTGAACCTCACCTCGGGCACGGGGATGGACATTGAATGGAAGGACGGCCACCGTAGTTCCTATGGCTTCCAATACCTGCGGGATGCCTGCCCCTGTGCCCTATGTGACGATGAGCGCGCCCAGACTGGACGTCAGCCGGGTGAGCCGGTCAAGCCGAAGCCAGGAACACTGCCGATGCTGAAACCCGCGCCCAAGCCGGATGCCGCCGAGGGCGTCGGCAAGTATGCTATCCGTTTTGCCTGGAACGATGGACATGAGCACGGCATCTATTCCTGGGACTTTCTGCGCGAGTTCTGCCCGTGCCATGAGTGCTCGGCGCGCAGGCGCACAGCCAAGCCACCGGGAGCGCCAGTAACGCGCACAACACCGCATGGAAGACTGTAGCGAAGATATTCTGAGGCTTTCTGGATTGGTAGAGCAGGCCTTGAGGCCTGCTGTTCAAAGACAGAGGCACAGCCGGCTTCAGCCGCTGAGGGGTGTTACACAGAACGTACCTCAGCGGCTAAAGCCGCCAATGTTGCCATTTCGCTATAACGCAGGGCTGAAGCCCTGCCGCCACCAATATCTAAAGATGTGGTAGCGGTAGTCCCACTACCAAATTCTGTACCCGATAATTGAAACTCGAAACTGCTTTGACTTCTCTTTCCAAACTCAACCCTCAGCAACGCGAAGCCGTCGAGACCACGGAAGGCCCGCTGCTGATCCTGGCCGGCGCCGGCAGCGGCAAGACCCGCGTGATCACCTACCGGATCGCTCACCTGGTCGAGACGCGCGGCGTCCCGCCGGACTCCATTCTTGCGGTCACCTTCACCAATAAAGCCGCGGCGGAGATGGCGGAGCGCGTGGAAAAGATCATTGGCGGACATACGTTTGCCAAGCCCGTAATCTCCACCTTCCATTCGCTGTGCGTTCGCATGTTGCGCCGGGACATTGAAAAGCTCCAGGTTGGCGGTGTGGGCTACCGCAAGGACTTCGTCATTTACGACGACTCCGACCAGCAGTCCATCGTCAAAGCCGCCATGAAGCGTCTGGGAATCGACGACAAGCAACTGCGCCCGCAGGCTGTGCTGGGCAAGATTTCCTGGGCCAAGAACCACATGCTGGACCCGCAGGAAATCTATCTGCAATCGGCCGATCCCAAGACGGAGAGGATTGCGCACATCTACGAAATCTACCGGCAGGAGTTGCGCAAGGCCAACGCGCTCGACTTCGACGATCTTCTACTTGAAGCCGTGCGCCTGCTCAAGGCCGTCGGCGAAGTGCGGCACTACTACAACCGTCGCTTCCAGTACCTGCTGGTAGATGAATACCAGGACACGAATCGGCCGCAATACGAGCTTATGCGCCTGCTCGCCGGGGAACACCACAACGTCTGTGTTGTGGGAGACGAGGACCAGTCGATCTATTCGTGGCGGGGCGCTGACATTCGCAATATTCTGGAGTTTGAGCGCGATTTTCCCAATGCCAAGATCATCCGCCTGGAGGAGAACTACCGCTCCACGCAAAATATTCTGCAGGCTGCGTCAGCGGTAGTTGCGAACAACGTTCACCGCAAGGGCAAGACCCTGTGGACCTCGCGCCAGGGTGGCCCAAAGATCGGCTACTACGAGGCTCCCGATGGCGAGAATGAAGCCCTCTTTGTCGCTGACTACATTTCCAAGTACATGCGGCAGTCGGCGGAACAGGGCGAGAGCCGCAAGGCCGCCGTCCTCTACCGTACCAATGCCCAGTCGCGCCT
Organism: Candidatus Korobacteraceae bacterium; assembly: GCA_050183935.1. Lineage (GTDB taxonomy): Bacteria > Acidobacteriota > Terriglobia > Terriglobales > Acidobacteriaceae > DASZRZ01. The sequence continues at coordinate 5,421 of JBFXAV010000120.1, forward strand.
GTTTGAAGAAGCCCTGCGCCGCTATGGCCTGAAGTACAACGTGGTGGGAGGCTTCTCGTTCTATGATCGCGCGGAGATCAAAGATCTGATCTCCTACCTGAAAATCGTTCTCAATCCCGACGACAGCATCGCACTCCAGCGCATTATCAACTCACCCGCGCGTGGCATCGGCAAGGGAACCATGGAGACCATTGAGCGCCTGGCGCTCGAAACTGGAATGTCGCTCTGGGGAGCCATGAGCCAGGCCATAGATAATGCCTTGCTCCCGCAACGCGCGCTGACGGCGCTCCGCGGCTTCCGCGACATGATCGAGGGTGGACGGGCCATGGTTTCCGGAACCTACCTCCAATGGCTCGGGGACAGCAGCGACAGCAGCCAGGGGGAACTGGGAGACCGCGTGATGCCTGAAGAGAGTTCCGGTCCAGCGACCGTGGCCGAACTGCTCAAGTACCTGATTGACCGCAGCGGATACATCCGCGCCCTCGAACAGGAGGACACGCCGGAAGCGCAGAACCGGATCGAGAACCTGCGCGAACTGGTGAACGCCGCCATGGACTCGCGCGACCGTGGAGAAACCATCCAAGAGTTCCTCGACCACGCTGCACTGGTCAGCGACACCGATGCCTACGACCAGAGTTCGCAGGTGACGCTCATGACGCTGCACTCCGCCAAGGGCCTGGAGTTCCCACTGGTGATGCTCGCGGGCATGGAAGAAGGCTTGTTCCCGCACTCGCGTACCTTCCTGAATCCCGAGGAAGTCGAGGAAGAGCGCCGCCTTTGCTATGTGGGCATGACCCGCGCCATGGACGCGCTGGTGCTCACGCGCGCCCGCTACCGCCGCCGTTATGGCACCGACATGCCGGAGGCCAGCGTGGCTTCGCGCTTCCTGGAAGAGGTCCCGCCGCAGTTGCTTGAAGATGTAGGCTCACCTCGCGGCAGCGCTCTCTCACGCGCCACCCAGCGCTGGGACGATCGCGGCAACGCGGACGACTACACTTCAAGCCATTTTGCTTACGAAGACGAAGATCAGCGTCCTGCACACGAGCGGGGCAAGCAGAAGGCGCCCGCCTACTCCGGCCCAACCTACAACTCCATCGACAATATTGCAGACTTCTTCGCCTCGCGCGGGAAGAAGTTCCCCAGACCCAAAGTTCCCGTCGCCGAGCCGACCGGCAAGACGGGATTTCGCCCCGGGCAGCGCGTGCGTCACCCTAAATATGGTGAAGGCACGGTGTTCAAGCGCGAAGGTGACGGAGACGAGGCGAAGATTACGGTACAATTCCCAAGACACGGACTGAAAAAGCTGGTGGAGAAGTACGCGCAGCTGGAACGCTGCTAGAACCAGGTTCTGTTCGCATCAATCCATATCCTAGTGAGACTCGATGGCAAATACCAAGGCACTATCCCGCGAAGAACGTAAGACGGCCAAACGCGTGGCCCGCAAAAAGCGTGACACGGAAAGCCCCAAGAAGCCCCGCGCTCATGCTCGCGGCTCCAAGAAGCCCAAGGTGAAAAAGCTGGTGCGCGGCCAGTCCAAGCGATAGCCTCCAGGCGCAAGCCGTCAGCCACTGCCCGGGACAACTCCCGCGCCGGATGGCTGACGGCCGCTGGAGAACCCCTTGCCAGATCCATCCACAGCTAAAAGTCGCACCATCCCCGATCCTCAGAGCGTCCGGCAGGTCTTTGCCTGCAAGTCGGTCGCCAAGCTCATTTCGGATTCCGAGGCT
>JBFXAV010000121.1:0-7141 GCA_050183935.1 Candidatus Korobacteraceae bacterium
TTCAACGGTATGAACGTATATCAGTGGTTCATGCTCAGCAACATCGGTGGGATCAGCGCGCCTAGCTGGCCTAATTCAACCAACTATTGGTATATCGATGATGTGGCCTATTCCACCAGTAGGGTGGGATGCAACTGAGAACCTGCGCCTACAGTGCTTGTGTGGCTGTGTAGCGCCGTGTAAGGCGGGGATAGAGACGATCCAGGGAAAATCTGGCTGCACTCACAGCAAGTCGTAGTGTGGCGGTGAAGTCCCTGGATCGTTTTTTGATTACTCTATTATGGTGGTTTCGGTGCATTGGTTTATACGATCGGGTTGCAGACGACCAGCGGCCCGCCGACGAGTACCTCCACCGCTAATCGCCGTTGAATGTGCGTACGGGAGACAGCGTTCTCCTTCCGGAGGAGACCTGCTGGATGCGGCTCTTGAGACTTAACACAGGTCTTTCGATGAAGTAATAGGAAGCACTGGCAAGTGCCGTTGTGATTGCCGTCCCTATCAGCAACGCCGGTACCGAACTCTCAACAAGCTTGTGAGCCGCCCCCAATCCCCATATGTGGTAGAGATACATCGGATACGAAAGCGTTCCCAGCCACTTCACGCTCTTAAAATCCAGCCATGCCCACGGTCGTTGGATAATCTGCGCAAGAAATACGGCGATTAACAGCGCATCGACGGTAAAGCCAACCGAATAGTGATATTCCGGTGAAGTCATCGTCCGCGAGACAAGCAAGAAAACCACAGGTGCAAGTGGAATCCACGCACTACGGTTTTCCAGCAGTTCCTGAAATCGGGGCTGGAGACACAAAATCGCCAGCAGGCAACCGACCGCAAGATTGTCGAAGCGGGTGTCCAGGGCGTTGTAGACGTAAGCCGAACCTACGTCAAAATGCAGATAAAGCAGGCTGCGCCAGCCGGCAACTAGCGTAATGCTGGCTGCTAACATCCAAGCACGTGCGCGGCTTGGCGTAAAGATGAATACCAGTGGCCATAGCAGATAGAACTGTTCCTCAATGGAAAGCGACCAGGCATGCGCAACCGCTGTGGGCGGGTGGTTGTGCAGCGCATTGTAATAATTCACCGTGTAGGTCAGTGAAGCCCATGTAAGCCCGCCCGGCCACTGGAACCCGCGAAGCGCGTCAAATGCATAGGAGACGGCCAGGAACGCGAAGTAAGCGGGGAAGATCCGCAATGTCCGGCGTATGTAGAAATTTCCAAGCGAAATTTCTCCGTTCTGTGCTTCTTCCTTCAGCAGCAGCCATGTAATCAGAAATCCGCTAAGGACAAAAAACACGCTGACGCCGAGGTCTCCAGGGACCGCCGTGAATCCTGCATGATACGTAATTACCACCAGGACAGCGATCGCTCGTAAACCGTCGAGCGCAGGCAGGTAACGGGCATTGGGCAGGTCGGAGAGCTTCATGGCAGGGCCGGATATTTTTGGTGAATGTGTCAACTCTCCGATGTTAGCCAGTAGCAGCGCCGAACCGTGTGGTCACGAAGGTAATGTGCGCTCACTATAGTGCTGGCTTACACTAGTGTTTTCAGGCTTGATCTTTGGACGACGCGGCGCGGCGCCTGGTTGGCTGCGCGATTGCGTTCTTCTGCTAGTCGTACACTGGAAGGGATCGCCAGCGAATGGGTGTGTTAAGTCCGGTGCTCGAGGATACTTCGGAAATTACAATCGTCTCTTGTTCCGCCTCCGATCAGGAGGAGTGGGATGCATTCGTGGCGGCGTGTCCGCTGGCAACCAACTACCACCGCTGGGGGTGGAGGCAAGTCATTGAAGGCGCCTTTGGCTGGCCTTGTTTCTACATCGCCGCGCGCGCTGAAGGACGTACTTGCGGCGTCCTGCCCATCGTTTGGCAAAAAAGCCGACTCTTCGGCAGCTTCATGACGTCCATGCCGTTTTTAAATGGAGGCGGCGTGCTCGCAGAAACCGAATCGGCTGCGCTGGCTTTAACCCGCGAAGCAATAGCTCTCGCTTCCCGCAACGGCGCGAAGTATTTGGAGCTGCGGCATCGTGAAGCACAACCCGGCCTGGAGCTGGCAACGCGTTCTCACAAAGTGCGTGTTGTCCGCGAAGTTCAGCCAGACACGGAGGCAATGTTCCGCAGCTTCGATCCCAAGCTGCGCGCCGACATTCGCAAGGCATTGAAGTGGGAGTTGCAGTCCGAAGTCGGAGGTCCTGAGCTTCTGCAGGAGTTTTACCGCATCTTCACCGAAAACATGCGTGACCTCGGAACTCCACCCTACAGCCGCAGCTTCTTTGACGAGATCTATCGTGTTTTTCCAGATACGACGTATATCACCGTGGTCCGCCATCAGGGAACAGCCATAGCCTCTTCCTTCCTGATCGCGCACGGAGATACCGTGGAAGCTGGCTGGAGCTCCTCGCTGCGGAAGTATCTGGCCATGAAACCCAATATGGCGCTTTACTGGCAGAACCTGCGCCTGGCAGGTGAGCGCGGCTACCGCTTGTTTGATTTTGGCCGGTCGACGGTCGGCTCCGGCACGCACCGCTTCAAGATGCAGTGGGGAGGCAGGGAAGAACCCTTGCACTGGGATTACTGGGCGCCACCTGGTGGGACGCTGCCGGACCTGAACCCGAATAATCCTAAGTATGAGCTGATGATTCGCGCCTGGAAAAAACTTCCGGTGGGACTCACCCGCCTGATTGGGCCACCCATCGTTAAGCGGCTGCCATAAGCAAAATCGCTTACAACATTCGCGCGTACTTCAGCCACTTTGCCGTCAGGTCCATGCCTTCGGAATAGCTCACCGGAGCGGAATACCCCAGAAGCCGCTGCGCTTTTTCGCAGGAGTGCGCCACTTTGCGCAGCTGTCCGGCAATCAGGCCGTCTGCGGGGTCCACCTTGGGCCTCCCATTCGTCCGGACCACAGGAGCTTCCGGGCCACGCAGGCGCAGCCGCAATTCATCCTGTTTCTCCGAAGACAGGGACTCGAAGCGCTGGAATATCGATGCTTCCGCTGCCTCAAGCAATGGTATGCGCCGTAGAGCAGAGCGAAAATCCTTGGAGAAGATCGCGCCTGGAATGGCGCGCACGGAATCGCGCATCATCCGTTTGATGGGCTTGGGTGGCAGGTCTTGGGATTCCATGCTCCAGAGTTCGGCCCCAACCAGCCTGGCATGATCGCGAAGGCACTGTTCCCAGGTAACAACTTCGGGATCCGTGATAAAGAACGTCTCGCCTACTGCCTCGTCACGAACCAACGAGAGGAGAATGGCCTGCACCAGATTGTCCACATACACCAGGTTGCAGGGGTTGTGCCCGCCGTCCATGAGCGGCAAGGTGCGCGCACGCAAGCGATGAATCAAGTTTAGCGTAAACGCCGCAAATGGGCCGGTGATATTCGGCGGGCGCAAGATCACTGCCGGCAAGCCATGTTTGTGCGTGTAATGAAGTACGCGCTCGTCCTGAGTGAGCTTGGAGCGGCCATAGGCGTTGTCCCCAGGGTTAGCGGCGGCATTCTCATGTGCGCTCTCCGGGGGCGGATTGTTGCCATACACTGCCACGGAACTGACGTGGACCAGACGGCGAACCTTTTGCTCGACGGCTACGCTCAACACATTTTCCAGGCCGCGCGTCATTACATTGCTGGACCCACGGGCCAGGTGTACGACTGTATCGCAGCCATCCATAGCCTTGCGGACGGTTTCGAGGGAGCAGAGATCGCCAATGGCAAAGTCGAGAGGATAGCGGGCAATACGCGCCGCCGATCCCGTGGAGTGAATGAAAGCCCGCGGCGCTGCCAACTCGCCGAGGTGCATCACTTCGCAAAGGCGGCTTCCCACCAGCCCGCTGGCGCCGGTGATCAGAACGCGTTTCATTCGGCGACGCCTCCCGCGAGCTGCTGTGCTTGTCCGATGCTCGTGGCAATCCGGCTCAGGGTAACGTCTACCCATGGCTCTTCAAGTGGCTGGGCCATTTCATAACAAGACAGCATCAGGTCCACGGACTTGCTGCCTTCTTCACCATTCACCATCGGCTCGGAGCGCGTCTGCACCGCTCGTACAAAGTCTTCCAGCTGAACCCGGAAGGGATCATCATCTCCGCCTCCGGGAGCATGAATTTCGTGCCTCAGGTCACTTCCGGCGGGATACAAGGTTACGCTGCCCTTCTGCCCCTCGCGCGCTTCCAGCACACCTTTTTCGGCGTGAATGCGAAGGCGGTTCGAGAGCAAATGCGTCTTGGAGAGCGTAACCGTACCTTCGAAATTCTGCTCGCCGACTGCCACGTCAAACTGGCCGATGCAGTTGGCCTCCACGCCTCCGCGGCTGTCGTCGTGAAACTGCCGCACCGAGACCCGATCGAACAGGCAGAACATGCGGTCGGCAAAGTGGCTTCCGCTCACCACCAGCACGCCGCCGCCCGAGGTGCTGCGTGAGAGGTTATATCCCGATAATGGAGCCCAGCCTCCGGCAGTCCCGAACTCGTATTCGAACGAATGCAGCTTTCCTAAGTCGCCGGAGCGCAAAAGTTGATGGGTAAGTCGCGTGCTCGGCAAAAATCGCTGCACGTATCCGACCGCCAGAATCGATGAAGATGAGCGCGCCGCCTTGACCATGCGACGGCAATCTTCGCGCGTGGAAGCCAGCGGCTTCTCGCAGAGTACGTGCATGCCGGCCGTGAGCAAATCCACGGCAACGGCTGCGTGCAGGTGATTGGGCGTGGCCACAATCGCCGCATCCGCCTGGCCGATCAATTGGCGATGGTCGGCAAATACAGGCACGTTCAGTCCCATGCGCTTGCGAAGCATCTCTGCGCGGCTGCGGTTTGCATCGCAGAGTGCAGCCAGTTCCATGCCGTAAGATGCCAGCACCGCGGGTAAATGCGAGCCTTCGGTAATGGCGCCGCATCCCACGAGCGCCAGTCTTAGTTGTTGTCCGCTGTCCAAGTGACTCCCAGTGGCGCCCGTTTTAGGGCGGAGATAATGTTGCGGCCATCGCGCAGGTAATTTGTCGTGACGTAGCGCTGGCCTCGTACATAGTGAACGGTTGCCGCGGCTTCGCGATTTGCAGGAGTGTTCAGGTCCCAGTTGGAAAGCACCAGGAACTCTGCTGGCAGGGGCGCATGCGGCAAGGGAGACGCCAGCAGCGACCACGCATCCTGTTCGGCGACAGCGTGCAGGTGTCCCTGCCGTTGCGAAAGAAACTCGAGAAACTCCAGAGCTTTTTCAGGGAAAATCTGTTCCCGCCGCCAAACCATCAACCCGCAATTCAAATTGCGGATGGGCGAGATGCCTCGCGTCTCGGCATATTCCTGAAACAAATTAAAGTGTGGGTCGTGGATGGAGTGATCGTGATCACAGTTGTAGGTTGCCGCCATGCCTTCTCGGAGATCGAAAATATCGCCCAGGGGCTTGCGGAAGACCACATCGCTATCCAGGATCATCACCAGCGGGCGGGTGGCCGCAAACGGCAAATACATGAGCTTTGCCAGGTAGCGATACTCCGTACACCAGCGCTTCACGGTTGCCTCTGGGCACGAAGCAGGCAGGGAAACATCCTTCCACTCGAGCACGCGAATGCCGCGCACATGCCGCTGCAGCGTAGCTACATCGGAGGCATCGAGGCTGCCATCCGAGAGCACAGTGACCGCCGGGCGTTTGGAGGAGTGCAGGAAAAAGGACTTGATCGTTACCAGATAATTGGCAACATTCCGCTTGTCGAGGAGCGACAGAATTTCCAGCTCCGCGCCGGGTTCAGCAACCGCAGCCGGAGTCGAATAGACCCCTCGAAACACCCGCTGCGTGAGCCGCTCGAGGAAATATTCACGCGACATCATGCGCTGCACACGCCACGGTATGCGAAAAATGCTCGCCTTCCGGGCTGCGGCAGGAGCGGGCTGCGCTGAAGTTGCAATCGAAGACATGTTCCGGACTCGTTGACTCATGCGTGGGGCGCTTGCGCGGTCCGCAGCGCCTCACGAGCTTGCTGCATGACTCCCATCATGCGCGCGGATTCAGTATAGGCCTTCACCCAGGCCTCGTTGCGAAACGGAAGTAACAGGATGGATGCGAGGCGAGCTTCCACAAACCGCCGCAGCGCCCAACGCGGCATCCCGAAAAGTTTCTGATCCTGCTCTCCCGTGCCGCGGAGTACAAGCGTGCGTCCATGAGAGCGGTACCAGTTCCAGACGTAGCGGCTGGTAAGCCGGTCAGCGGGGACGAAGTGGCGCACGCGCGCCGGACCTACCCAGACTCCGCGATGTCCTGCTTGCTTCATACGGGCAAAAAGCTCTCCATCTTCGGCAGGCAGTACCGCCTCGCCGAATCGCCCCAGGCGGCTATCGAAAGAAAAATCTCGCAGCACGCTGGCCCGCATGGCCATGTTGCCACCAAGCGGAGCTTCTTGTGGAGTCATCCAGCGCACATCGTCTCCAAGCAGGTGGCCGCCGTATGGGCCGCGCACGGCCAGATAACGTCCGATCCACTGGGGAGGCTCGGCTTCAAACATCACTTCGATGGCGCCTCCGAAAAAGCTGGCCTCGGGAAAGCTGCGGGCGGCATTCACGTACTGCATGATCCAGTCAGGCCGGACAAAAATATCGTCGTCCGCCCAGATCAGCAGATTTCCCTGGGCTGTGTTCACGGCACGATTGGCCGCAAACGACTTTCCCTGGCGGGGTTCGAGCAGTCCGCGCACTGGAAGTCTGGAGCCATGATGGGCAATTACCTCATCAGTGGCATCGCTGGAGTTGTTATTTGCCACCAGAAGTTCCCAGCGGAGGTTCGAGGGCACCTCGAGCTTTGCCATCTGTTCCAGCACACGGTCCAGAATGGAAGCCCGGTTCCAGGTGCAGATGATTACGCTAACGTCCATGATCCCTGGTTCCATCGCAGCGCGGAACTGTGCTGCTACTATACCCGTGAATGCCGCGATTTGAGCCTCTTTGGACGGGTTGCATACCGTCTGCGGCCATTACGATAGTTTGATTGCGCGCTATGGTGTGCTTGACCATTGGCAGTGGTTTTGCACATGGTTGAGTTTGCCTCCGGAAGGAGAAGAAAGTTTGATCAGTGTTTTCATCTGCAGCGACAACCGCGGCTCCCTGGAGCGCACGCTGGAGTCTCTGCTGACGCCGCAGAACCTGAAAAACACGGACTGGGAACTGAT
>JBFXAV010000122.1:0-7138 GCA_050183935.1 Candidatus Korobacteraceae bacterium
AAGGCAGGCGTACTCTTCCGCAAGATGAGTGCTACCGGCGCCGAGAAGACCGCGCTCGAAAGCGTGACGGTGGATTCCGACAGCTCGAATCTGAAGCTGAATTTCCGCTCGGATGAGAAGCGCTTCCAGACACTACTGCAGAGCGATTTGTTTACAACGATTACGCGGTAAGCGGCGAGCTTCGCCGCCATCCTGCCATTACAGCCCTCGCAACTGCGGGGGCGTTTTCTTTTATGGACATACAGGGCAGAGCTACAATTGTGATGGAACTTTCAGGCGATCTCCGCATCGAAGCCAAGCATGTTATTTGAAGGCAACGAACGCAAGGAGCGCGAACGCGGGATGCGCCTCGCTGGACGGCTGCCTCCCGGGCAAGCTCTGACGCTGAAATGGCCGGTGCTGCATTACGGTTCTGTGCCGCGCTTCGACCCCAAGCGCTGGGATTTCCGTATCTACGGGCTGGTCAGTGAGCCGGTAAAGCTTACCTGGGAAGAGTTCAACCGCCTGCCGACCGTGGAAGTGACCAGCGACTTCCATTGCGTGACCCGCTGGAGCCGCTTCGACAATCTCTGGCGTGGGGTAGGTTTCCGGGAGATTCTGAAACAGGTGCAGCTCAAACCAGAAGTCAGGTTCGTGCTGGTTCATGCCGAGCAGGGATACACCGCGAATGTTCCGCTCGCCGATTTAGATCGTGACAACGTATTGCTGGCTACGCACCACGATGGTGCGCCGCTCACCGCCGATCATGGATATCCCTTGCGGCTGATTGTGCCGCATCTTTACGCATGGAAGTCAGTGAAATGGGTGCGGGGATTCGAGTTCCTGGCCAGTGACCAGCCGGGGCTCTGGGAACAGAACGGATACCACATGTATGGCGACCCGTTTCAAGAGCAGAGATTTGGGTGATCCAGGCGATCGCAGAATTACTTCTTTAAGATTGGATTGTAGCCGTCATTACGCAGCCGGGTGCGGGTGGCCTCCGCGTCTTTCAGTGTCGTGAACGGACCGACCTGTACGCGCACCAGCTTGTCCGATGGGATGTTGGTAGTGGTAAAGACCGTGTATTGCTTCTTGCGCAGGGCGCTGGCCAGGGCCTCCGCATCTTCTTTTCTGCTAACGGCGGCCACCTGCACAGCATAGCCACCTGCGAATCGCGCACTGGCTGGCGTGGCCTTGACCACGGCTGGAGCCTCTGAGGGAGGCGGGTCGGGCGGCAGCAGTTTCGCTTCCGGGTCTTTCTGCGATACAGCCTTGTAGAAGGTCAGCTCGTCGCGCGTGGGAGCCGCAGCGCAATTCTCCCCAGTGGCGCATGCCGCCTCGGCAACTTCTTTGCTTCCCTCTTTGTTTTCCTGGATGTCGGCAACCACACCGGCTACCGGTTTAGGCGCACCTGAGGCAGTCAGGCCATGCTGCTCGTCGGCAGGGACGGCAACATTTTCGGCTGCCTGTACGGGAGCCGTGCTGCGGCCCAAGGTGAATCCAAAAGCAAAAAACACGGCACACATCACTACCAGGCCAAAAAACAACCCCAGCATACGGCTTGTGCCGAGCGTGGCTTCCGAATCCTGAACTTCCGTCATGCTTGTCTTCTCACTCCCGCGTTCTTGAAAAACTGGCCTTAGCCCAGGTTCTTGCCTTCCGTCGCGGACTTGACCAGGTGCGACAGAATGTCCACGGGCAGCGGAAACACAATGGTTGTGTTCTTTTCTGTTCCGATATCCGTTAGCGTTTGCAGATAGCGCAGCTGCAGGCTCGCGGGCTCGGTGGAGAGCAGGTGAGCTGCTTCCACCAGGCGCTGCGCCGCCGAAAACTCGCCTTCGGCGTGAATAATCTTCGAGCGCTTCTCGCGTTCTGCCTCCGCCTGCCGCGCCATGGCGCGCTGCATCTGCTCGGGCAGGTCTACCTGTTTGACCTCCACGCCGACTACCTTCACTCCCCAGGCCGCCGTGTGCTGATCAATGATGGTCTGAATACGCAGGTTCAACTTGTCGCGCCGGGCGAGCAATTCGTCAAGTTCCACCTCGCCCAACACGGAGCGCAAAGTGGTCTGCGAGAGCTGGTAGGCCTGGTGGCGGTAGTTTTCCACTTCCACCACTGCGCGGTTCGCGTCAATCACGCGCAAAAACACCACTGCGTTCACCTTTAAGGTGACGTTGTCTCGCGTGATCACGTCCTGAGGAGGTATCTCCAGCACCGTCTGCCGCAGGTCTACTCGCACCAGCGTGTCGATGGGGGCAAACACAAGCATCAGGCCGGGGCCCTTGGGGGTTGACAGCAACCTTCCCAGCCGGAAGATAACGCCACGCTCGTACTCCGCAAGGATCTTAATGGAGCTCATCAGGTAGAGAACGACGATGGCGATGGCAATGCTGCTGAACGAAATCACCTGATGCACCTCCTATGGTTGTGACGCGATCCCTGGTTCTTAACAGTCAATTCTCCCGATTGATGCTGCCATGGATGTCGCCGATAGCGCGGATTGTAACAGCTTTTTCTAGGCCTCAAGTGGCTGCGGAAGTTTCGGAAGCCGGTATGGCAACAGGAAGCGGTTAGTTGTCAGCCACAAACGGTTTGAACGTGTATGGAGTCTCGCGGATGTCCCACAGGCGGCCCGAAAATAGTCGGGTAGACCTGTAAATAAGTGAATGCTGATAGCTGAGTGCTGATAGCTACGGTTCCGTGCGCTTCTCCGTGGTCAGTGGCTCCACCTCCAACTGGAACTCCCGGATCCCGAGTACGCGCACGGCTTCTCCCGGAGCGATGGGGCTGCTGGATGTGGCATCCCAGATTTCGCCGTGGACGAATACCTTGCCCTCGGGTGTAAGGGAGGTGCGGGCAACGCCGGTTTCCCCTACCAGCCCCTGAACTCCGGTGGTGATCTTGTTGCGCTGGGCGCGTACTGCAATCGTCATGAGGAACGTAGCGATCAGGCCCAGCGGGACGCTGACGGCCAGCGCCGTCCATAGTTGCACGCGAAGTTGAGGAATGGGGCCATCCACCAGCAGAAGGGCTCCAATCACCAGCGCGGCAATACCGGCGATGGTCAATGCCCCATATGAGGCGAATTTGGCCTCCAGAACAAAGAATACAAAGGCGAGCAGGATGAGCGCCAACGCGGCATAGTTGACGGGAAGAATGTTGAGGGCAAAGATGGCGAGAATGACGGAAAGAGTTCCGATGACGCCGGGCACCACCAGGCCGGGATTGCTGAACTCTACGTAGAGCATGACCACGCCAAGGGCAAGCAGGCTGAACGCCATATTGGGATCCATAAGCGCATTCAGCACGCGCTGACGGACGGTCATCTCCAGCGTTTCGACATTCTCACCTGCCACCTGGAGCTTCAGAGTGCTGCCATCCCAGCGCGTCAGGCTGCGGCCTTCGAGCTTTTCCAGCAGCTCGCGCTCGCTGGCCGCGACCAGGTCGATGACCTTCTTTTCAAGAGCCTCTTCTTCGGTAAACGAAATGGATTGGCGGACTGCGGACTCGGCGGCTTCAACGTTCCGTCCACGCTTGGAAACAATGGAGCGGATGAGCGCGGCGGCATCATTTTCGATCTTTTCCCCCATGGTCTTGCCAACATCTCCACCACCCATGGGTACGGGATGCGCTGCGCCGGTATTCGTCCCCGGTGCCATGGCGGCAACATCGGCTGCCTGAAGAATGAAGAAGCCGGCAGAGGCGGCGCGCGCTCCGCTGGGAGCCACGTAGACGATCACGGGAACCTTGGAAGCGACGATCTTCTGCATGATCTCGCGCGTGGATTCCGCCAGGCCCCCCGGCGTTTGCAACTCGATGAGCAATGCCCTGGAGTTGCGTTGCTCCGCTGCTTCGATGGCGCGCCCAATAAATTCGTCCGTCAGCGGGTGGATGGCCCCGTTCACCACAATTTTAAGAATGTCCGCGCGGGAGAATCCACAGAGGAAAAGTACCAGAGCCGGCAGAGCCAGCCAGCGCGTTCGGGATCGCAGGATCATTGCGGATACGTTTATCTCACACTTCGGTCTGCATCCAGCTTTTGTCGGACAAGGTTTTGCAGTTCCAGAACGACGGGGTCTCGCGGAGCGATCTGGAGTGCGCGGTCTATATGCTGTGCCGCCGATTCCGGCTTGTTGTCTTGCAAGTCCAGACGGGCGAGCACCAGCAGGGCTTCTACTGAAGAACCGAGCACGAGCGCGGCCTGCGCCGCACGCCGGGCCTCCTCTGGGTGACTCTTTTCCAGCGCGCGTGAGAGTCCCGACTGTACGGACAGGTTTTTTGGATCGAGGTCAGAGGCCTCGCGCAACTCCCGCTCCGCTTGTGCGTAGAAGCCCTGTTGCAGCATCTCGCGCCCGCGCTCGGCATGATACGAAGCGTGAGTGGCGGAGTCGGTCTGGGCAAGGCGCAGTTCCATGACGTTCTGAATTTCCAGCGCCAGTTGCTCAAACGAGCTCTCGTCGTAGTTGGACTTGATGCGCGGCGGCAGCTTGGCGTCCGGCAGGCTCCCCGCAACACTTGTCATGGAACCAGGTTGTGCGCGGTCTGCGGCCGTCCCGGCGGTTGCTGGCGTGCTCAGCGTATTCAGTAGTGTCTCTGCCTCGTCGTCTCCGGGGTGCAAACGCAGGCATTCACGAAGCTGACGTGCAGCTCCGGCATGGTCGCCACCACGGGTCATCGCCAGAGCCAGATTAAAACGGTAGTCCGGGTCCTGAGGGTCGGCTTCGATGGCCTTCTGGAAATTCTGGAGAGCGGAAGACTGTCCGCTGCGATACGCCACGACGCCCAGGTTGTTGTAGATCTCTGGCAGCGGAAGTTGCGAGGCGACAAAGCGGAATGCCTGCCCGGCGCGTTCATTCTGTCCGATGTGGTAAGCGGCAAGCCCAAGAAAGAAATTGGCTTCCCGCGCACCAGCATCCGACGGCGGAATGCGGGATAACCAGTCTGCTGCCTGCCGATACTGGTCCGCTTCAAAGTGTGTCTTCCCCAATTCCCGCATGGCGCGGTAATAGGTGGGATTCCTCCGGACAGCTTCGCTCAGAAAGGCGATCTTTTGTTCGCGGGTCCCGGCGAGAATTCCGCGAATGTAGTTTTCAAAAGCATCCAGGCGAATGGCTGGGGCCTCGGCGAGAAAGGCTTCCTTCGTCACGTCAAAATCCGGACGCAACTGCCGAAGCAAATTCCACGCCAGCGCAGTCTGGATCTCCAGTATCTTCACCAGCGGTCCGCTCTCGATCTGTTCCGGCAACAGGCGCAGGCGCTTCACATCGAGCAATTGTGCCCGTGCAGAAAAAGTTTCGCCGTCGAAGGTGAAGCTGCCGAGCACTGCGTAATCGACATCCATCTGCTCGGAGATGCGAAACAGCGTGGGTCGCGAAAGCGGCGCACGCGCGGGAACCCCGGCCCGTTCAAAGGCGTAAGCGCGATCATCGCGCGCCACGGTATAGAGCCAGGGGCGGGACATGCGGTCACTAAGCACTTCCGGAAAGGACTCCCCGATCCAGTGGAGGCCGGGAGCCCCAGACCGATTCTCAAACGGAAGCACAACCAACATCGCTGCCGACGAGGCCGCCTGGCCCTGTCCTGCCATGAGCAACGGCCAAATCGAGAGCAGCAGCAGAGGAATGATTCTGGCTGCGAAATGGGTGCGGCGGTTCAAGGTAGCTTCGATTATATCGATGCAGCTCGCATCCCAGCGCCCGTCTCTGAGGAAACTCTCGATTGTGCTTGGGAGCGGTCAACCCGTGCTACGCACGCATCTCTAACTCAGGAACTGACGCGACGAACTCTCGGAGGACACATGAAGAAGCTATTCGTTCTGTTGATAACCATGTTGCTGGGAACAACCCTGGCAATCGCGCAGCAGCCGCGGAGCCGAGCCAGGATGTCCAGACGCCGCAGGCACAACCGCCTGGAGTAGCGGCGGAGCCAGCCGACCAGTCCGCGTTGCCACAAATGGCGTCTCCGCTACCGCTGCTTATGGCGCTTGGCTTTGGCGCCCTTGGCACAGGTGCGATCACGCGCAAGCGCAGTCGCTGAGGCATTCACCCCTGCTAAAAACCAAGGCCCTGAGCACAGGCTCAGGGCCTTGGTGCATTGCTGCTGGAATGGTGCTAGCAGGACAGTGATCCGGCCTAGGTTTTACCGGGGTGAAAGCTCGTTTCTTCTTGACAATGGGAGACTTAGCCGGTTACAACAGGAGCGCCCGGACGTTTACGTGTTTTGCGGTTGTGCCCGCCTTTTCTTTCGCTCTGATGACCAGTGGAATAGATTGTTTTGCGGCCCCCCTGGTTCGCGGTGGTTCAGAGCTAAATTTTGGAGATGCCTATTTGCGTGCACAACGTCCAAGGTTTTAGTAGTGCAGGCTTCGCCTGCCCTGCTGCCACCGGACAGGACCTCCAAGTTAGGCGGACGAACTCTTAACCCCAGCGGGGTTTGGGGCGGAAGCATAGCACAAAAGAGCCATCCGGCAAGCTAAATCGAAGCAAAAAAGGAACCGAAGGAGCGCGAAACTTTCTCGCGCGCCATGGGTTGGGGTTATAAGGCTTATGCTGCGCGCTATTTTCTTCGTCTCCCTGATCTCCGCTGCGATGCTGCTGGCGGGTTGCTCCGCTGATGCAGGTAAGGCCACTCGTCCCCGCCAGGGCGCCGAAGTTGTGCCTGTAACCGTCGCCACAGCCGAACGGAAGGATGTTCCCGTGGTTGTCCAAGCCATTGGATCCGTAGAAGCGTACTCGGTTGTGGGTGTGAAGTCCCAAGTAGCCGGTGAGCTGGTAGGAGTGCACTTCCAGGAAGGTCAGGATGTGAAGAAGGGTGACCTTCTGTTTACGATTGATTCACGTCCCTTTCAGGCGGAAATGGAGCGGCAGGAAGCCAACCTGGCGCGAGACGTCGCCCAGGCGGAAAACCAGCGCGCGCAGGCACGTCGCTACGAACAGCTCTTCAAGGAAGGCGTGATCTCCAGCGAGCAGTACGATCAGGTTCGCACCAATACAGAAGCGCTGGAGGCCACGGTACGGGCCGACCGTGCGGCTGTGGAATCCGCCAAATTAAGCCTTCAATACACCAAGATCCACGCTCCCATCAGCGGCCGGACTGGCAGCGTGATGGTGAACCAGGGCAACATGGTGCGCGCGAACGACGCCACCGATTTGGTGACTAT
>JBFXAV010000123.1:0-7063 GCA_050183935.1 Candidatus Korobacteraceae bacterium
TCCAGACTGCGAGTAGTCATTTGGATTAGTCGCCAGGCAACTAGGCTTAGACCACAATCTAGGTTATTGGCTTGCGTGGATTGTGCGCACTAACAAGGAGGAACTGCTTCGACCTCTACTCAAGTCTCGGTTATGAAGGTTGGGAAGTTTGGATTCCCAACTCCCGCAAGCTCGCGCTACAAATTCAACGAACACACGCACCGCTGGCAAACAGCATTCTCCGCCACCTGCAATTTCTCCCGAAACCGAATCGCCGCCTCTCCGTTCACGATCTCTTCCAACTCCCCATCCCGCAGGTTTCCCACCGCCGGATGAAAGAAACACGGACGCACCGCTCCATCCACCTCCACTACCGCCGAAACCCACGGAGCATTGCAAAGTGGAGCCTCCGGTTCGCACATCCCCAGATGCGCGCGGAAATGCCGTGCAATCCGCAGCAATTTCTCTCGCCCTTCGCGCACAAATCCGTTACGAATTTCTAACGCACATTCTTCAACCAACGCTTTAAGTTCAACCTCTAGTATATGAATTTCATGAGCATCTAATGCTATTAGCTCTTGCCCTTTTTGGTCCCACGGAATCTCCCGGTTAAACGCCTGCGAAGTCAGGTCGGCAGCCAAAAACGAAATGGAATCCAACCCCAGCGACTTCGCCGCCGCCACCGTCTGCCGAAGCGTCCGGAAGTTGGCGCACTGCACTGTCATCCGCCCGGAAACCGGGAAACTGGCACGATGCCGCCGCACTGCGGCAATACCATCCCGCATCTGCTCAAATGCGCCCTTCACCCTGCGGATTGAATCGTGGACTTCCGCTGGTCCATCGAGAGAAACAATTGCCTCATCCACATTCTCGGCAATCAGCGATGCGTGCTTCTCAAAAAGCAATCCCGTCGAGAGCAGCGTGATTCGAATGCCTTCTTCGCGCAGCATGCGGCACAGCGGCCACAGTCCCGGGTTCATCAATGGCTCACCGCCGGAAAGCACTACCCAGCGCACCCCCAACTTCCGGATGGACTCCACATGAGGCAGAAGATCGGCGACGCCCAGGTTGCGCGCTTCAGCGATCTTCCAGATGTCACACATCACACAGCGGCAGTTGCACCGTGAGTGCGTGTTCAGCACCAGCACCGGAAGCGAACGAATTATGTGTGGAGAATCTTTCCCCGGTGACAAAGCTTTCCGCGTGCGCCTCGGCGGCTGCACGTTGATGCTCACCAGCTCAGAGGCATTTCGCACCGGCATAGCGGATCTCCTTGCCTCCCAACCTCAGATTTTCGCCCAGAGCACACTGCGCATTACGAACCATCTCGTCCAGCGGGGCGCGCACCCAGCAAAAATGATCTTCAATCAGCAGCGGCTCCAGCCCTGCCGTTAGCTCTTGCGGCAGCCGCTCCATTAATTCGTCGGACGCCAACTGCACCCGGCCACGCCGCAGTACCAGCCCTATGTCACGGAAGCCGACACGAACCAACGTCTCGGCAGGACTCACCTCCATGCCGCCAACATCGCGCACCCCCACCACATTGGCCACCGCGCCCGGCGCAAGTGTTCCCTCGCCCTCGCGCAAGTGCAGCACTTCCGCCGCCCATGACGTCATGACGTCATACGCCTCACACGCCTTCATTCCGGTGTGCTCGCACGCGAATCGCAGCTCGTCCAGCATGTCCCCCGCACCGGTCAGGGGAGAATCCGTTCCAAGCGCAACTCTGCCGATCTCCCTGAGCGCCTCCGGCGTCAGCGTCTTTCCAAACAGGAACACATTCGAACTCGGACACCACACCAGAGCGCCCCCGCGTTCCTGCAGGAGCACCCTATCTGCCTTAGTGAGTCCTACTCCGTGGACTATCACAGTGTTGCTGTCCACTCCGATCTCGGTCTCCAACCGTCCAAGTTCCGCTGCACTTTCCTCATCCACTCCCTCGGCAAGGTGGATCACGAACGGCCCGTCTTCCCTGCCTTCAAGGCGTTTCCGCAAGTCCGGTTCCAGCGTAAGCGAGTGTGCCCACGCATAGTCCCGTACCACATCCACCGGAAACTCCGAGCCGAACACCTCCGCCACAAATGGATTGTGATGGCACACCGTGGTCACACCTGCCAGCAGGTTTCGCAGGCCTCCCCACCAGAGCCGCGTGTGCTTGGGAACCCGCAGATGCTCCCGCACCGGCGACTCCAGCGGCCGGTAAATGTCTCGTGCCCACTCGTCAGCGTTCCGATACCATCCGCCACCAAGCCGCGGAAACAGCGCAAACTCCAGATGATCATGAACATTCACCAGTCCCGGCAGCAGCAGGTATCCATCCAGCGCAACCTGCATCGCCTGCATGGCTGGGCCTGCACCCCGAACGATTCTGCCTTCTTCAATGCGTAAATCCTCCCAGCTCGATTCGCTCGCTGAAGTCGCAATCCGGCTGCCGCGGAAAACAATCACGTCGTTGGCGACCGTCACGTTCGTCGTCAACTGCGATCTTGCCTGCGACAAACTCAGCGTGAGTTTCGGCGTCTCTGTGCGCCGGTTGAATTGCAGGATGTAAATCGCTGGCTCGCCAGCCAGCGCATGAAATTTTGCTTCCTTCCCTGCCATCGCAAACACCGGCAAGTCCCGCTCCTCAAAGCAGGGCTCAAGGCATTCGGACAGTTGGAATCCTTCCGCTTCCAGGGCGGCCCGTACACGCCCAATCTCCCAGAACCGCCCTTCAACCTCGATGCTTTTGCCATCCACCGAGAATGTCCGCCGCCAACCGTTATCCTGTGCCGTCTTCGGATGCAGGTCGCTAATCAGCAGGCGACCGTCGTGGGCCACCACTCTCCCCAGTTCCCGGGCGAATACAGCCATGTCATCGCAGTACCCGATCATGAACGAGCACAGCGCAACATCCGCAACTCCGTCCCGCAGCGGAAGTGCATTGCAGCTTCCCAACAACAACCATGCATGGAATTCCTTGCCGGCCGCGCACAGCAACATCTCCCGCGAGGCATCGATCCCGATAAGCCGCTTCGCCCTCTCATGCGAATACCGTGATAGCCGCGCCAGCCAACGCCCGCTGCCGCAGCCAACATCCACCAATGTTTTTTGGGAAAGCTCAGGAAACAGCCGCTCCAGGTGACGCTCTTCCAGAGCCAGCATGGGATTTTCCTGGGAGTCATACACTTGCGCCCACAAGCGGTACGCGTCCATGGGAGCGAGCCGCTCCCGCCCTGCTTCCGCATTCGCGGCAATCGCAGCAGCTTCCTCGCCGTCCGCTGCTGCTGCCTGCTTCACAAGCTCTCCTGCTTGGGCTTGCGCAGTTGGATAAAGGAATGCGCCCAGCGCAGCTCTTGCGGAAATGCATACACCCGCGCCGCATAACGCCACGCGCTCAGCGTCTTCAGCAGCATGCGACTCCAGCGCGGTGCGCGGATGTCCTGCACCGTTGGCCAGCGCGAACCGATCACCAACTCGAAGTTGTCGATCAGCTTCTTCGTCTTGCGCTTCAACCACGGAGTCTTGGGATCGATGCGCAGCGTAAAATTCAGCCAGCGTGGCGATGCCCACTCCTCTGGGGTTGAGGGAAATTCCATGCTGCTGTCTACGTTGCCGTACATCGTTTCCCGCTGCGGCACTGGCGTGTAGTGATACACAATAATTTCGGACGCCGGATTCAATCGCTTAATGGTTCGAATGAACCCCAGCGTCTCCCGCGTATCGCGCTCCGGATCGCGCGGATTGCCAATCACGAACGAGAACTCTGGAATAATCCCGAACTCCCGGATTCTGCGCGCCAACTCCAGCGTCTGCGCCGTCGTAATCTGCTTGTCCATTTCTTCCAGCACCCAGTCCGACCCGGACTCTGCGCCAAAGAAAATCATGGCGCAGCCCGACCGCCGTAGCGCCTCCAGCGTCGCATTACTGAACTTCCCTACAATGTCCACGCGCCCTTCACACCACCAGCGAAGGTTCAGCGGAGCCATGCGGTCAGCCAGTTCGCGCGCATGGTCTTCCCGCAGAAAAAAATTCATGTCATAGAACTGCACGGAATCGGCTCGATATTCGCTCACCAGATGCCGCAAAATCGCTTCGGTCCGCGCCGGAGTCTCCACCAGCTCGCGATTGCCATAAGCGGCATGAACTCCGCAGAAGCTGCAGCGGAACGGACATCCGATGCTTGCGTGGTGCGCCGCCGTTCGCCTGCCGAAATAGGAAGGACGCAGATACGCCGCCACCGGTACCCGGTGGTATGGAATCCACGGGAACGCATCCGGAGGCTTCATCAATCGCTCCGGATTATTCCGGTGCATGCCGAACACCTTGTCGCGATACGACAAGCCCTGAATACTCTCCAGCGTCCGCCGCCCGCGCAGCGCCTCCAACAGTTCCAGCAGCGTGTCTTCGCCTTGCCCCCGGACCACGTAATCCACGTACTTCGCATTCAGCGCCGCATCTGGATAGATCGATACAAAGTACCCGCCCCACACGATGGGGATTTCTGGATGCGCTCGGCGAATCTCGCGGCACGCCTCCACCGCTGCCACCATCTGCGGACCTGGCATCACCGTTACGCCCAGCATCTCCACGTTCCCGCGCCGGATCGCTGCCAGCAGCTTCGTAACTGCGTGGTCATCCACGTTTCCATCCACGATTTCGTACTCTTCCTTGCCCTCCAGCACCGCTGCCAAGGCAAGAATCGAAAGTGGAAAGCGCGAGTTGCGCGGCTTGGTCGCTCGCGGATTAAACAGCAAAATCATGCTTCTACCCGTCCAACGTAGATTCGGAACTGTGACGGCTCGCGCCGCCGCTTCCATCGCGCTACCCATGGCCGCATTGCCCAGCGCACCCCGTACCACGGCTTGTACGCCTCCCACCGGATTCCTAGCCGCACTGCGAGTTGCCGCAGGCGGTCATCTGTCAAATATTCCCGGCTTTCAATAGCATTCGACGTAAACCCGTATTTCTTGCGAAACGCCGCCTGCTTTTCCGCCACCATCTGTTCACCGCTTTCGGCTTTTCGGTACCATGCCGTGTCCGCAACGATTACGCGTCCGTGCGGAGCTATGCAGCGCATCGCCTCTTTCATCGTGCGCTCATAGTTCTCCGAATAGTGAAAAGAAGCATTGAAGATGGCGCAGTCAAACTGCCCGTCTGCAAACGGCAGCCGGTCCAATTCCGCTTGGAACCTTGGAAACGGAGACGCCAGCCGTGCTGTGTACTGCTTAGCCGCGCCAAGTCCATCCTGCTCGTTCACCAGCAGGTCCACGGCAACCGCACGGTCCCCTGCAAGCGACAAGCGGTAACTCATCCATCCATTGCCAGCGCCCAGATCGAGCACGTGCAAAGGACGCCCCAGCTCGCGCCGCAACTCCGGCAGCAAGCGCAGCTCCAGATATTTCCAGGTCTTCGCGCGAATCTCCCATTGCTGGCGGTTCCGCCCGGAAAGATCGCGGTACGGCAACGCCAGGTAATACTCTGCATCGTTGCTGCCGCGCCCTTCAGCCTGCCGCACATGCTCGTAGTCCGCTACAAATTTTTGGAAGTGCTGCGCTCGCTCCGGAAGCATTGCATCCCAGATTCCGTTTTCCGAACGCATCTCCCACCCGCATTCGGAGCAGCGAACCGCTTCCGGCAGTCCTTCCCCTCGATTGACAGTGATCTCCGCAAGCTCGCACGCGCATCGTAAACATCTCAGACGCAACTCTCCTGGCTTGTCCGTACGCTCGGTCTCCTGCACCTCAGCCAGCCACGAGCTCATGCCTTGCTCCTCTGCAAATGGAACAGAGTGTGGTCGCCGCAATCCCGCAGCACAGGGAACCCACGCAAGCGGTCGTCCCACGAACTCAGCCGTCTCACTTCTGCCGGATGCTCTTTAGCCCACCGTTCCACATACGACGGAGGAACCAGAAGCCCCACCGCGCAGCGGCCACGTAACTCGAACCAGGGAGCAAATGCCCTTGTGATCTTCTGCACACGCGGATACCACACCCGCATCTTTTCTTTGCCAATCTTCGCTTCATTGCCCTCTCGCGCCAGGCGCCGGAAGGCCTTCCGCGCATCGCCATGTAAAAGGAACCAGCAAATTTCCCAAATACACACACGGCTCGAAAAGCAAAGCAAGGCATTCCCTCCCGGACGCACCAGCCGCGCCAGCTCGCGCGCCACCCGGCTCAAATCCTGCACGCAATTCAATCCGGAAAAATTTGAGAACACGCCATCCAACGCTGCCTTTGGCCGCAACTCGCCCAGCCGCTCGTTCTCCAGCACGCGGAACTCAATATCCCCTGCTGGAAGCTCCGCCTGCACCCGTGCCGTAGCCACCCGAATCATGCGCGCGGAAACATCGCACGCCAGTACCGACATTCCCGCGCGCGCCAGGAACAACGCATCCTCTCCCGTTCCGCAGTTCAGTTCGAGGATGCGATCCCTGTTTCTAAAAACTTTTCGTGCCACCTCCCAAACGGCATTCCGCTGCGCCCGGCCGATCACCGAGTTGGTGAAGACCTGGTCATACTCCTCCGCGAGCGCATCGAACGCCGGAGCGTGCGCTGCCGTCGCGTTCACGCCTCCATCTCCGTACTCGTGGTGTGCAATCCTTCGCGTGCCGCCGAGATGCGCTCTCGCAATAGCGCCATTTCGCTGCCTTCGTGTAGAGAGCTTCTCGCCATCCGCGCCATCGCGACCTCCTCCCGCAAGAGTTGGTCGGCATACTGGTAGTAGCGCCGTGAATGCCGCCCGCGAACCCGCAGCTCGCGGTCGGAAGTCTCCTCCCACGCAGCCTCGGGCAACGCCACACGTGCATTCACCTGCTCGTAATACGCCGTTCCCTTGATGGGATACGCTACCGTAGTAAAGAACACGTCAGGATCGGAGCGCTTCACGTGCTCCACCGTCGCCTCGATGTCCTCGATCTGCTCGCCCTCATATCCCCACATCAGGAACATGCCGGTCTGGATCCCACGATTGCGGCACAATTCCACCGCTGCCTGCACCTGCTCCACCGAAACTCCGCGCTCCATGGCGTCCAGAATGCGCTGCGAGCCGCTCTCCGACCCGATCCAGATGCGGAAGCACCCCAGCTCCGCCAGCAGGTCGGCCA
>JBFXAV010000124.1:0-7048 GCA_050183935.1 Candidatus Korobacteraceae bacterium
CTTTGGAGTAATGGTTTGCATTGATCTAACACTTTTGTGTCTCCGGCCCCGGACGTGGCGTCCGGGGCCGGGCAATTTTCGGCGGCGACTTCCACATGGTTCCTCCCCCTTGCTTCTTACGGAAATCCATGCAAAGCAAGCTACCTAAGCTCATCCAATTCTGCACTGCTTCTGCGCCATGGGCTGTTATACCCGCCATTGAATCTTTCTATTGGGGTTAAGCAGCACCCTACCAGTAATATTCTCGTCGTTATGGCGAGTGTCCCGACAGGAGCGATGCACCGAAGCCTGTTCGAGGGTTACGATCCCGGCAGCTTCTACGACGAGATGTTCGTCCGCCCGGGCGAGCCGCGTCCGCACTACCGCAAGATGTTCGAGACGCTGGCGGCGATGGAGCCGGCGCAGTTTGAAGAGCGCCGCCGCGTCGCCGACTTGTCCTTCCTTCTCCAGGGAATCACTTTCACGGTGTATAGCGACGGGCGGGGGACGGAGCGGCTATTCCCGTTTGACCTGATGCCGCGTATTTTGCCGCGCTCGGAGTGGTCGCGCATTGAGCGTGGCCTGTCCCAGCGTGTGGTTGCGCTGAATCTTTTCCTGCAGGACGTTTACGGGCAGCAGCGCATCTTCAAGGACCGCCAGCTTCCGCGGTCGCTGGTGTACTCGTGCAAACACTTCCGGCGGGAGATGATCGGAATTGAAGTTCCGAGAGGGATTCACACGCACATTTGCGGCATCGACCTGGTACGGGATTCCAAGACCGGGGAGTTTCTAGTGCTGGAAGATAATGCGCGGACGCCCAGCGGAGTTTCCTACGTCCTGGAAAACCGGCTAGTGATGACGCGCACGTTTCCCGAGGCCTTTCGGGCCTATGAAGTGCTTCCGGTCAGCCACTATCCGGCGGAGCTGTGCCGTATTCTGCGCAGCCTGTCACCTCGCAGCGGTGATGACACACAAATGGCGCTGCTGACTCCGGGCATTCACAATAGTGCCTACTTCGAGCATAGCTTTCTCGCGCAGCAGATGGGAATTGCGCTAGTGGAAGGCCGCGACCTGATTGTGGACTGCGACGTGGTCTACATGAAGACCATCCGTGGGCTGCAGCGCGTAGACGTGATCTATCGCCGCGTGGACGACGACTTCTTGGACTCACTTGTTTTTCGTGCCGATTCGCTGCTGGGAGTCCCCGGACTGATGAGCGCATACCGGGCGGGTAATGTTGCGCTGGTGAACGCCGTGGGGAACGGCGTGGCCGATGACAAAGCCGTGTACGCCTATGTGCCGACGTTCATCCGTTATTACCTTGGGGAAGAACCGATTCTGAGCAACGTGCCGACCTACATCTGTTCGAAGCCGGATGACCTCGCATATGTAGTTGGCAACCTTCCTGAACTGGTAGTAAAGGCCGTAGGAGAATCGGGCGGTTACGGCATGCTGATTGGCCCGAATTCAGACAGCAAGACGATTGAGCAGTTTCGCGCGCAGATACTTTCCGACCCACGCAACTACATTGCCCAGCCGGTGATTCCGCTGTCCCGCGTTCCCTCATACGACTCACCGACCAAGACCATCGCGGGGCGTCACGTAGATCTGCGTCCCTACTGCCTGTACGACGGGCAGGAGGTAACGATTGTTCCCGGCGCCTTAACGCGCGTGGCTTTGCAGGCGGGATCGCTGGTGGTGAATTCCTCCCAGGGCGGCGGCAGCAAGGACACCTGGATTCTGCGAGAGGAGGAATGAATATGCTCTCGCGTATTGGAGATTCGCTGTTCTGGCTAGGCCGATACATCGAGCGCGCCGAGGATACCGCCCGCATCCTGGACGTGAACTATCACATGATGCTGGAGCAGTCGCAGCAGCCGTTCCGGTTGCGCTGGGACCCGCTGATCGTCATGGCCGGCAATGAAGTGCGCTTCCGCCAGAGCTATGGGATCGCCAACGCACGCACGGTGTTTGAGTTCCTGGCGTTCTCCCAGGACAATCCCAACTCCATTGTGCAGTGTATTGCGCGGGCACGAGAAAATGCGCGCACAATTCGCGATCAGATTTCCCGCGAAATGTGGGAAGACATTAATGGCCTGTACCACCTGGTGAGCCGCTTCGATCCGGTGCAGGAGATCAACGCTGGACCGCACCGTTTTTGCGATGCAGTGAAGTTTGGCTGTCATCGTTTCCACGGAGTGACGGATGCAACCCTTCCGCACGACGAAGGCTGGCAGTTTCTGCGCATCGGATGGTCGCTGGAGCGGGCGGAGATGACGGCGCGGCTGGTGGACGTGCAGTACCAGAACCTCGCGGAAGCCACGGGAGCGCGCGACAATCATCAGTGGATGGCGGTGCTCCAGTCCGTGGGGGTATACGAGGCGTATCACCGGCAGTACCACTCTCCCATCGAGCCGGAGAAGGTGGCGGAGATGCTGATTCTGCAGCCGCAGCATCCGCGCTCGATCCGGTTCAGCGCGACCGAAGTTGAGGCGGGTTTGCGCGCCATCAGCGGAACTCCTCCGGGATCGTATGCCAATGAAGCGGAGCGGTTGACCGGCAAGATGCTGGAAAGTCTGCGATACGACAATATTGGAGAAATTTCCACGCACGGTTTGCATCCGTATCTGAACCGGCTGGAGCGCATGTGCCGTTCCATCGGCGAGAGCATTGCCAGGAGCTACTTCTACTACGGGGTCGCGGTATGAATCGGTACCAGGTGGTGCACGTTACGGAATTTCAATACGACGGTCCGGTATCGGAGAGCTACAACGAGGTGCGGCTGCGTCCGCTGCATGATGAAGCGCAGAGCTGTTTGTCATTCCGACTGACTACGTCTCCCCCTTCCCGCAGCGCCGCATATCATGACGCCTTCGGCAACTGGGTCCACCTGTTCAATATCCTGCCGGAACACCGCCGATTGCGAATCCAGGCCGAATCGGTGGTGCTGACCCATGAAGCACCGCCCATTGAGACCTCAATGACGCTGGGCGAACTTGACGCGCAGCGTGACGACGTTTACGAGGACTATTATGATTTTGTAGCGCCGACTCCTTATGTTCCTCATCTTTCGCAGCTTGAGGAGTTGTCAGAAGCTGCCGAGGATTGCAGCGACGGGACCGTGCAGGGATTTGCGAGGGCTGCATCGGACTTGATTCATGAACGTTTTCGTTATGTAAAAGGGGCTACGCACGTACACTCCTCCATTGCCGACTCGCTATCGCTGAAGGCGGGAGTGTGCCAGGATTTTGCGCATTTGCTGCTGGGTGTAGTGCGGGCGCGCGGTCTGCCAGCACGCTATGTTTCTGGATACCTGGTGCCGAACGGAAATGGTGTGCGCGCCAGCCAGGAGCAGGTGATTGGAGGGCAGGCGTCGCACGCCTGGGCGGAGGTTTTCATCCCACCATCGGGCTGGCTGCCGCTGGACCCAACCCTGGGAACCCCCGTAAGCCTGCGGCATGTGCGCGTGGCCTGCGGACGTGATTACGGCGATGTAGCCCCGGTCCGCGGCGTCTATAACGGGCACGCCGGCCAGCGGCTGTGCGTGGATGTGCTCACGCGGCCGGCTCTGGATGATGAAGGCAACGAGCAGCTCGTGGAGAGCGCCGCGGGTCCGGTGGAAGTTCCGTTGCCGGACGAGCGGGCGCAGCAGCCAGCACAACAGCAACAGTAGCCTCCGGTTTCGACAAGAACGTCCGAGGCGGATCATCCGGCCTGGACTTTGAGAGCTAGTTTGAAAAGGCGACTTCCACTGTTTGGCCGGTTTCCCTCAGCGGCTGAAGCCGCCCGTTTGGCGATTCGGAGCGACACGGCTGAAGCCGTACCCCTTCAAAGAAGAATTTTTGCTCGAGGGTTTATTGCGGGCGAAGGCGAAGGATGCTTCCGCTGTGGTCCACAATGTAAATTTCTCCGGCACTATCCTGGCCGAAGGAACTGATGCGGCGAGTGGTCGTGAGGAGTTGACGGCGGCGCCAATTGAAACCGTCCGGCTGAAGTACCCAGATGGTACCGCTCAGAAAATCCCCAAAAACATAGGCTCCAGCCAAACCAGGAAGAGCTGACCCACGGTACACATAGCCTCCGGTGACGGCCTGCCCTTCACTGCGCCCATATTCTGCAATAGGGAGGCGCAGGCCGGTCATGTTGCAACCTTGCGCTGGCTCGTAGCAATGGGCGCCTTCCATGGTGTTCCAGCCATAATTCCCGGCGCGCTCCAGCAGATTGATTTCTTCCCACGCGCTCTGGCCAACATCGGCGACAAAAAGCCGCGAGGTCTGGCGGTCGAAGGAGAAGCGCCACGGATTGCGCAGTCCGTAAGCCCAGACTTCAGGCGCGCCACTGCCGTCAAGGAAAGGATTGTCCGAAGGAATGCCGTACTGTTTGCCTGCGCTGGTCGTGTTCACGTCAATGCGCAGCATTTTGCCGAGCAGCACATTGCGGTTCTGGGCATTGTCGAGGCCTCCACCGCCTCCGTCACCAAGGCCGATGTAGAGAAAGCCATCCGTGCCAAAGGCAAGTTGTCCGCCGTTGTGGTTAGCGTAGGGCTGGCTTACTACCAGCAACTGGCGTTCTGTAGTGTCGGCGATATTGGCATTGCCGGAGACGCGGTACTCCGCAATGACGGTGGCCCCGTCCGGTTCACGCGTGTAGTTCACGTAAAAGCGCGGGTTCTGTGGGAAGCTGGGATGAAAGACCAGGCCCAGCAGTCCACGCTCGCCTCCCGAGAGCAGTTTGCTACTGATGTCGAGGAAAGGGGTGGAAAGCAGGATACCGTTCTGAATGATTCGGACTCTTCCCGCCTGCTCGACGACAAAGAGGCGTCCGCTGCCGTCGCGAGGATCCTGAAGATCGAGCGGCGAACTTAGCCCGGAAACCAGCGAAGTGAGAGTAACGGCAGGAAGTTCGTCCGTAGGGGGAGCGTCGTTGTCATCATCTTGAGACGAGCCCGCGCAAGCGGCAGCTGAAAGCAGCAACGCAAACGAGAGGAGCAAGACAAACTGCGAGATTGTGCTGGAAGAAGTCCAAGAAGACTGCCGCATGAATGATGGGATGCACTTGCTGATGGTCAGGTCGCTCTCTTGTTTCGTTTACGGAATGTTATCTGCTTGGCAGAATCGTAGTTCCTAAACTGAAGGTACAACTGTTGTGTTCCTGCAATTTTAGATTATGCTTTTGTTTTCCAACACCGCAACCGGCCTGGATACTGTCACTGAGCGCCGCGCAAGTTGGGACGGTTCAGTACTGCGCTTGCAGGTCGCAAGCTTCACGACAATCCAAGCAATAGTACTGGCCATCGTGGCACAGTCGCACGCTGTAGGAACCGTGGCAGAGCGAACAGTAGCGATCGCAATTGCACTGTTCTTCTTCCAGCTCGCAGGTAATGCAGCGAAATTTTTCGGCCATAAATCCGATGAAGGTCAGCGGGAACGCTGGCCGTGTCTTTCCTCAAGATGCGCAAATCTACCGCGAAAATCGGGCGGGAGAAAGTGCCCTTGGTGCTCCTGCTACCGGAGCATGAACCGGAAATAGGCGGTTAGAGTTTTCGCACGTCGAGGGACTGCAAAAGGCTTGAGAGAAGCCTGGGTATCTCGCATATGAAGTATTCAAGAAACGTGCTGTTCCGCGCGTCGGCGTGCAAATTGACCGCCGAATACCTGCGTGTTACCGTAGCCAGTTAGCCATCCGAACTGATTTCCACAAGTCTGCCGAGGAAGCATTGCCACCTGCCACTGAGGTCACCGCCCGTAAGACTGCGCTGAACGGCGTCCATCGCCAGATAGGCGCGCGCATGGTGGACTTTAACGGCTGGGATATGCCCGTGGAATACTCCGGGCTGATCGCCGAGCATATGGCGGTGCGCACTGGAGTGGGTGTTTTTGATGTCAGCCACATGGGCGACATCCGCATCTGGGGACCACAGGCGCTGGCTGCGGTGAAGCACCTTACCATGAACGATGCTTCGCGGATGGCGGTGGGGCAATGCCAATATTCGGCGATGCTCTATCCCGAGGGCACATTTGTGGACGATGTGATCGTCCATCGCATGGCGGAAGACGACTTCCTGCTGGTAATCAATGCAGGCACGCGGGAGAAGGATTTCGGGTGGGTGCGGGAGAATACATCCGGATTCCATTGCCGCGCGGAGAACCTGAGCGACAACTTCACGCAGAGTGCTATTCAAGGTCCGAAGGCAGAAGCGACGCTGCAGAAACTAACTGGTGTTGACCTCACGCAGTTAAAGTTCTACTGGTTTACCTACGGAACACTTTGCGGACTTCCTAACACACTGGTTGCGCGCACCGGTTATACCGCAGAAGATGGGTTTGAGGTTTACGTCCCGGCTGATGAGGAAACTAGTGCACGGGTGTGGGGCGAAGTGATGAATGCCGGCAAGGAGTTCGGCATCCTTCCATGTGGGCTGGGCGCTCGCAACACGCTGCGTCTGGAGGGACGACTTCCGCTGTACGGGCACGAGATCTCCGAAACGATAACAGTTTGGGAAGCGGGGCTCGACCGCTTTTGCAAGCTCGACAAGGGAGACTTTATCGGGCGCGACGCGCTGGTGCGGCAGAAAGAACGCGGAGTCTCGCGCACGCTGGTTGGGCTGGAGATGATCGATCGCGGCATTGCGCGCGATGGGTACCGCGTGCTCGATGCAACTTCGGGGGCGGAGATTGGTTCCATAGCCAGTGGTTCACCGGGGCCGTTCCTGAAGAAGAACATCGCAACCGCGTTTGTTCCGGTGGAATATTCGGCGCTGGAGACTGTGGTGGCCGTGGAGGTCCGCAGTAACCGCGTGAGCGCAAAAGTTGTGCCCACTCCGTTTTACAAGCGTCCGAAGCAAGATAAGAAGAGTGCCTGAAGACAACCGTCTTCGGCTATTGGGCGAGCGATGTTCGCCCTGTTCGCGACCTGACCTGGAGCAAGAAAAATGGCTTATCCCGCTGATCGCAAATACACCAAGGAACACGAGTGGATCAAAATTGACGGCAACTCCGGCGTAGTGGGCATTACGCACCATGCACAGGATTCGCTGGGAGATATTGTGTTTGTGGAGCTGCCGAAACCT
>JBFXAV010000125.1:0-7047 GCA_050183935.1 Candidatus Korobacteraceae bacterium
CTTCGCGCTTACATTAACGGCGGCGCTGCTAACAGGATTGTGGGCCTGCGGCGGAGGAGGTATGCCGTCCGGCAACAACAATCCAAATCCTCCCACTCCGAACCCGCCTGCTCCCGGCACTCCTACGGGTAACTACACATTAATGGTCACTGCCACGACGAGTTCCGAAACACGGACAATTCCTCTGGTGCTGACCGTGAACTGAGATCGGTTTGGCAACGTTGCGCCTCTCGGCTACAGTAGAGCCAATGGCCGAGACAGGTGAGCGGTTCGAACGTGCGGTGGGCATCATGGCGCGGTTGCGCGCGCCAGGCGGATGTCCGTGGGACCGGGAGCAGACGTTTGATTCCATTAAGCCGTACACCGTGGAAGAAACCTACGAGGTGCTGGAAGCGATCGACAATCGTGACTGGCAGGAACTTCCGGGTGAACTTGGCGACCTACTGCTGCAAGTTTTGTTCTACGCAGAGATGGCGCGCGAGGGAGGACTCTTCTCCATTGACGATGTGCTCGAACGCCTGAGCAGCAAACTGGTAAGCCGCCATCCGCACGTATTTGGAGACGTCGAGGCGCGAACGTCCGGGCAGGTGCTGCGCAACTGGGAAAAGCTCAAGGAAGAGGAACGAAGCCGTAAGAACGCGGTGACGGGCGATCCTGTTCCGGCAAATTCCTTGCTGGATGGGGTTTCGGCTGCCATGCCCGCCCTGGTGGAGGCCCGCAAACTCGGCTCGCGCGCCGCAGGTGTTGGCTTCGACTGGCCGGAGATCGATGGAATACTCGATAAGTTGCATGAAGAAGCCGAAGAGCTGCGGGAAGTTTTCAAACAGAGTCCTGTCCCAGTGCCGCAGCCAAAGTCTTCGCATGCAGGACCACCTCAGATTCCGGAAGAATTGCGGGCACGCATTGAAGACGAGATCGGCGATCTGTTCTTCACGGTGGTGAACCTTGCACGGCAGCTTTCCGTCGATCCAGAGTCGGCATTGCGCAGAAGCAATCGCAAGTTCCGCCGGCGCTTTCAGCAAATGGAAGAAGCATTGCGCGAACAGGGACGTGCCCTGCCAGGCGCCACGCTGGAAGAAATGGAACAACTGTGGCAGGCGGCGAAGCGCAACCACTCCGGACAACAAGGAGGGCAGCCGTGAACGGCGAAGTGGTGATCCGCACTTGCGAGTCGTTGCACGAGCTGGAGCAGTGTGTTGTCCTGCAAAAAGAAATCTGGAGATTTTCCGACCTCGAAATCGTCCCGCTGCGGCTGTTCGTGGTCGCCCGCATGATCGGAGGACAGGTACTGGGCGCTTTCGACGACCGCCGCTTGCTGGGGTATGCACTGGCGTTTCCTGGGAACCGGCAGGGGCGACCGTATCTTCATTCCCACATGCTAGCGGTACGGGAGGAGCACCAGAACTCCGGGCTGGGAAGGCGGCTCAAGCTGCGGCAACGCGAAGAGGCACTAGCCCAGGGATATGAGCTGATCGAATGGACATTTGATCCGCTGGAGATCAAGAACGGGTATCTCAACCTTGCGCGCCTGGGAGCAATCACGCGGCGCTACCGTGAAAATCAGTACGGAATCACTTCTTCCGCGCTGCAGGGCGGGCTCCCGAGTGACCGCCTGGTGGCGGAGTGGTGGTTGAAATCGCGACGCGTAGAAATACTGCTGGCAGAGGGGCGAGTTCCCGAGCAGTATGCGGAAGAGCGGGTCTCGGTTCCGGCGGAGGTCTACCAGTGGAAACGATCTCCATTGGATCGTGGTAAGGCGCTGGAATTGCAAAGCGCAAACCGCCAGAGGTTGCAGGAGTTGTTTGCTCGCGGTCTGGCCGCCATCGGCTATGAGCGCGATGCCCAGGGCAATGGAGCTTTCCTGCTGGGCAAGTGGGACGAAGGGCATTTATAGCCGAAGTCCCAAATCACTGATCAATATTTTAGGAACTTGCCGTTGTGCACGGGAAGAACACTGCACCCGGCACTGCTAGAATCACATCTAAGAAAACGATCATGCTGGAGCGTCTCCGCCCGCTTTTCCCATACTTCAAGAAATACCGCCGGGGCTACCTTTACGGTACGGTGGCCACGCTGCTGAATAACGGCCTGTGGATCCTGTTTCCGCTGGTGATCAAGCAGGCCGTGGATGACCTGAACTCTGGCGTTTCCCGGGAAAAGCTGAGTTACTACGCGCTAGTGCTGGTCGTGGTAGTGGCCCTGAAAGGCATCTTCCAGTTCTTGACGCGCTGGATCGTAATCGGCATCTCGCGCGAGATTGAATTTGACCTCCGCAATGACCTGTTCCGCCATCTAGAAACGCTTTCTCACTCCTGGTACCAGCGCACTCGCACCGGCGACGTGATGGCCCGCGCCACTAATGACCTGAACGCCGTTCGCATGCTGCTGGGTCCAGCCATCATGTACACGGCGAACACGATTGTGTTTACCATCGGCGCGCTGATTTTTATGTTCTCTATCAGCCCCAAGCTCACGCTCTATGCGTTTGCACCGCTGCCGCTGGCCAGCATTGTGGTGCAGTACTTCGGGCAACGGATTCACGAGCGCTTCGAGCGTATCCAGGAGATGTTTTCGGATATTTCAGCCCGCGTGCAGGAAAACCTTTCCGGGGCACGCATTGTGCGGGCCTTCGCACAGGAGCATTTCGAAGTGGAGCGCTTCGAAGGAGCCAACCGCGAATACATTTCCCGCAGTCTGCGGCTGGTGCGGCTGATGGGTATGTTGTGGCCCACTTTGGAATTGCTACTGGGCGCGGCCATTGTGCTGGTGCTGTGGCTCGGGGGGCGCGAGGTGCTGCTGGGGCGCATGAGCGTTGGAGATTTCGTGGCCTTCAACACCTACATGATGCAGCTTACCTGGCCGATCATCGCGCTGGGCTGGGTGATTAACATCTTTCAGCGCGGTAATGCGTCCATGGGGCGCATCAATCAAATTTTTCAGGAGAAGCCCTCCATTGTCGATGAGGCGGCAGTACCCGCCAGCAATGCGAATGAACGCCCGCTGGAACTGCGCGGCGAAATCGAGTTCCGCAACCTGAGCTTCGGCTATGAAACGGCGGTGGAAAGCGTGAACGGAGCCTCCAGCAAACCAGGCGCGGGCGGGCCAGAGGTACTGCACAACATCAACCTGCGAATTCCAGCGGGATCGAGTTTAGCGATTGTGGGCCCGACAGGTTCCGGCAAAACCACACTGGTGAGCCTTATTCCCCGCGTCTATGACACTGCCCCGGGAACCATCCTTATTGACGGCAAACCGATTCGCGAGATGCCTCTGGCGGAGTTACGCCGGAACATCGGCTTTGTACCGCAGGAGACGTTCCTGTTCAGCCAGAGTATTCGGGACAACATCGCCTTCGGAGCGGAAGATGCCAGCGATGAGGAGGTCCGGCGCGCGGCCGCTGGAGCCAGCATCGCTGAGGACATCGAGTCATTTCCTGAGGGCTATGCAACCATGGTCGGTGAGCGCGGAATCACGCTCTCCGGCGGGCAGAAGCAGCGCACTGCAATCGCGCGGGCACTGCTGCGCAACCCGCGCATCCTGATTCTGGATGATGCGCTGGCCAGCGTGGATACCTACACGGAAGAGCGCATCCTGAACCACCTGCGTGAAGTGATGCAGGGTCGCACGACAATCTTTATTTCCCATCGTGTATCCACGGTGCGCAATGCAGACCGCATCGCCGTGTTGCACGGCGGTCGCATCGTGGAACTGGGGACCCACGATGAACTATTGGCGCGCAACGGCTACTATACCGAGCTTTACAACAAGCAGTTGCTGGAAGAAGAGCTGGAGACGGTGTGATTCGCGGGAGTATCAATGCCTACGCCACCGGTTCTGATTTTTTAAGAACCAACGGTTCCCGTTTGTCATCAATCTGAGACGTAGCAAGCTACGTCTCTACGTAGGAGCATCCCGCGACTCGCGCTCACTCCTGTCGGTCGTTCACGCTCGCTCGGGATGACAGATAGAGGTTCTCTTCTCACACCGGTTTGGTTGCTGCGAGAGCATCTTTGACCCACTCCGCACGAGCTTCAATGTACGAGCGGTTGAGTTCAGCCAGCGACGAGCAACCCAGCAGTTTCATTGTGCGAATGATGTCTGCTCGTAAAATTTCAATGGCGCGGGCTACTCCAGGGCGTCCGGCGGCGCCGAGTCCGTAGGCATAAGCACGTCCGATCAGTACAGCCTTTGCACCCAGACAGAGAGCCTTCACCACGTCACTGCCACGGCGG
This sequence comes from Candidatus Korobacteraceae bacterium, assembly GCA_050183935.1. Classification (GTDB taxonomy): domain Bacteria; phylum Acidobacteriota; class Terriglobia; order Terriglobales; family Acidobacteriaceae; genus DASZRZ01. The sequence continues at coordinate 4,233 of JBFXAV010000125.1, forward strand.
AAGCCACCAACCATCAGCACCTCAGCCTGGCCGTTGACCGCTGCAACCACTTCCGGCAAAGCCTCCAGGCTGGCGGCAACGCCGTCGAGCTGACGGCCTCCGTGGTTGGAAACAATGACAGCTTTCGCTCCGAAGTCGAGCGCCTTGCGGGCGTCTTCGGCGGTAAGCACGCCTTTGACGGCGAGCGGGCCGGGCCATTCCTTGCGAATCCAGTGCAGGTCGTCCCAGGTGACAACGGCTTGCTCCAGGGCAATGCTGACGTCGGCGTACTGCATGGGACCAGTGGGAAGCATGACGTTGGGGAATTCCATGAGGCCGCCGTCCATGAGGAAGTTCCACAGCCAGCGTGGGCGCGAGAGCACCTGCCACACGTGTGGAAACATGGTGAACGGATTGCGGCTCAGGAGCTGAACGGTTCCGTTGCGAAAGTCGCGCTCGCGCATGCCTGCCACCGGTGTGTCAATGGTGACTACCAGCGCATGAAAGCCCGCGCTGCGCACGCGCGCCAGCCCTGCCTTGGCGACCTCACGGCCTCCGGCAAGGTACAACTGGAACCACACCGGGCCGCGCGAAGCCTGGCGTACGTCTTCAAGGCGGCAACCGGAGAGAGTAGAGAGGATATAGCCGGTACCGGCGTCGCCTGCTGCTGCCGACGCTTCCACCTCGCCGCGTGGATACATCATTCGCGAGCTGCCGACGGGAGCAAGCAGGAAGGGCAGCTCCAGATCGCATCCGAGCACATTGGCGCGCAGGTCGGGGGCGACCGACACAGCGTTGCGCGGACGGAAGCCCACCTCATGAAATACATCGCAGTTGGCCCGCAACGTAATCTCATCTTCCGCGCCACCGTCGAGGTAATCAAAGACCACTTGAGGCAGGCGCGCCTTGGCAAGCCTTCTCAGGTCGGAGATGTTGACAACGTGCGGTGGCGAAAGTGCGGGGGGCCGCTTATAGATGGCTGCGTCCATAGTTCGGTGGTTTCTTTCGTGTTTCCAGAGCCTGGCGCCTACTGCTTGGTGCTCGAAGTTGCGGAAGACATTTTGACCGCAGACGGCAGATCGTCTTCCATGTAATTACGAATCGATTCCTCAATGGAGCTGATTCCGCTGAAGCCAAGGGCAAGTGCCCGTTCCGGATTCCACTCGCCGGGCCAAGTATCCACCAGACGCACAATCGCTGGATCACGCTCCCACCGGATACGATTCACCACTTCCTTGCCCGCAATGCGCTCCAGAGCAGCCGCCATTTCAGCGATGCTGACCGAGATTCCCGGCACGTTTACCCAGCGGGTATCGCCCAGGGCCTCGCTCGACATATCGTGAGCATATACAAGGTTTTCGATGGCCTTGCGGGGCGAGAGTACCCACACGCGGGTCTCCGGCGCAACCGGGCAAACGACTTCTTCTCCGTTGAGTGGCTCGCGGATGATACCGCTTACAAAGGACGAAGCCGCGCGATTTGCTTTGCCGGGACGCACGGTGATGGTCGGCATCCGCATAGCGCGTCCGTCCACAAATCCCTTGCGGGTGTAGTCGCTGAGCAGCAGCTCGGCGATGGCCTTCTGGACTCCGTAAGAGGTCTGAGGGTTCAGCGGCGTGGAATCCTGCACCACCTTGGGCATGGCGCTGCCGCCATAGACTGCAATGGAACTGGTGAATACCACGCGAGGGCGCTTGCCGGTGGCGCGGCAGGCTTCGAGCAACAGGCGCGAGCCTTCTACGTTGATGCGCATGCCAAGGTCGAAGTCGGCTTCAGCCTGGCCGCTGACAATGGCAGCGAGATGAAACACAGAGGTTGTAGCTGGGTCCACCAGGCTGCGTAGAAGTTGCGCGTCCGTGATGTCGCCGCCGATGGCGCGAACACGAGCATCGGTAAAGCCGGTGGCGGGCACGATGTCAACCAGCGTGATCTGCTCGATGCGCTCCGGCTGGCCGGTCAAAGATTGGAGCGAGCCCTGGCGCAGCAGTTGCTCGGCAAGGCGGCGACCGAGAAAACCCGTGCCTCCGGTAATCAGAACCTTCATGAATGTCTCCTCAAGCGAATGCCTGCAACCAGCGCAATCCGTCTTCAGTAACGCCCCGAGGCCGGTACTCGCAGCCAACCCAGCCCTGGTAGCCCAATTCATCCAACAGCCGGAACAGATAGCGATAGTTTACTTCGCCCTCGTCGGGTTCGTGGCGGTCGGGCACGCCGGCAATCTGAATGTGCGCCACGTTCGGCAGGTACCGCCGCAGCTTTGTCGCCAGGTCGCCTTCAACGATTTGCGCGTGGTAGAAGTCCATTTGCACCTTCAGGTTGGGCTCGCCGACTTCTTCGCGGATGGCGTGCGCCTCCGCCTGCGTGCTCAGCAGATATCCGGGCATATCGCGAGGATTGATCGGTTCAATAACCAGGGTACTGCCAATCGTGGCGAGTTGCCGAGCCGCATAGCAAAGGTTCTGGATGTAGAGCTGGCGGCAGCGCGCGCGGTCGCCATCAGGCGGAACGATTCCAGCCAGAACGTGAATGCAGGGAGTTCCGAGAACCTTTGCGTAACGCATCGCCGTGGCGACGCTTTCACGAAATTCCTCTTCCCGGCCGAGGACAGCTGATAGTCCCCGCTCCCCTGCGTTCCAGTCTCCGGAGGGCATGTTGAAGAGAACGTTTTTGAGGCCGCTGGCCTGAAGCGCTTCCGCGATGGCTTCCGGCGGGTGGTCATACGCGCGAAGAAATTCCACTCCGCGAAAGCCCGCCCGCGCAGCTCGTTCGAACCGCTCCAGAAACGGCACTTCGGAAAACATCAGGGAAAGATTGGCGGCAAACTTTGGCATGCGCT
>JBFXAV010000126.1:0-7015 GCA_050183935.1 Candidatus Korobacteraceae bacterium
AGGCCCGTTAAAGACGATGGTTTCTACCTGGTCAGGCATCCACGAATCGCGACCGGTATAGACACTCTGGTGAGTTGCGGATGTCCTGCCGTCGTCCTGGTAATCGACGGCTACGACGAGCGCAACAATAGGCCTGCCCAAAATGTTCTTCGCGGATACATGCAGTTTGCCTTCCTGCACAGCTGATGCAAGTTCCACGAATTGATTTTCTTGAGCATTTCCCAGAGCCGCAAATAGCGTGGCAACCATACTCAAATATAGGAAATTGCGCATGGCCTCCTCCGAATTGCGCAGATTAACTCGGGTAAGTGTACTTCAGAAAGCAATCCCCTTAAAAACATTGGTTTTCAGCCAAACATCTCATTTTTACGTGAACCTGCCCACTTTTCCAGCAACTGCACTGCTCCGGGTAGTTATCATACGTAGAGCGACATGCGTTTGCGCCTTAAAACCAAGCTGGTGGTGGCCATTACGGCGATGGTGGTGGCCCTGGTCAGCATTCTTTCCGGGGTTTATATCGCGCAACTTTTGCGGCAGCGCATGAATGAAGCCCGCGATAGCGCCCTGTTCGTCGCCCACCAGATCTACCACGGCACCCGCCAGGCTTTGGATACAGGATTGACCGATCCAGCGCTCGATCCTGCTGATCCTGCCGCGCTGAATGAAACCATCCGGCGGACGCTGCAAACCGACCGCGGGCTGAGTTCGCTGCTGCAATCGATCGTCGGCTACTCGCCCATCATTTACGATGCCTCCATCTCGGAGCCATCCGGTCGTGCCCTGCTGCACACCGATCCAATGCTGCTGGGAGCGCGATTGCGTCAGCGTACGGATTTTGCCGACGTGCTGCAGGCTCCGGTGTGGGACCAAATACGCATTGTCTACGGCGCGCCTAAGGTGTACGAGGTCCGGCTGCCTCTGAACCAGAATGGACAGCCCTTTGGAAGTATTCGCGTCGGGCTTTCCACGGTTTTTCTCAAGAAGGAGCTGGAGCCGCAGGTGAACCGCACCATGATGTTTGCGGCCATTTCGATTCTGGTCTCCTTTATGCTGGCGGCGCTGCTCTCCGCCTTCGCGCTCCGCCCGCTTGAAGCCATTAGCCGCCGCCTTGACCGCATGACCGCCGGTGAAATCGAACCCACGCCGGAAGCTGCGGACCACCGCACCGATGAATACGGGGTGGTATCCACCAAGATCGACCGCCTGGGCCGCCAGATCAAGGACGTGAAGGAAGTCTTCTCCGCCATGAAGGAGAACCTTGACCAGCTCATGACGAACCTCCAGGACGGGCTGATGCTGTTTACCAACGATTCGCGGGTGGTGCTGGTCAGTGCTTCTGCGGAGCAGTTTGTGGGCAGGCCGCGAGCGGAGATTCTGGGGCGGCCAGTCGATGAAGTTTTCTACTACGAAAGCCCGCTCGGCCAGATTGTGCGCAATGCCTTCCGCAACCACCACTCGATTGAACCGCAGGAGATCGCAACCGATGGCGGGCGGCGCATCTCTCTTGCCCTTGATTTCATTGAAGAGCGTGGCGAGCGCATTGGCGCTCTGCTGACCATGCGCGACGCTGAATCCGTGCATCGCCTGGAAAACGAAATCGAGCTTTCGCGCCGTCTCGCAGCCATTGGGCGGCTCACTTCCGGGGTGGCACATGAAGTAAAGAATCCCATCAACTCCATTGTCATCCATCTTGAGGTACTGAAGGAAAAGCTTCAGGAGATGGACCCCGGCGCGCGCCGCCACATGGATGTCATCAGTTCCGAGATTCAGCGCCTGGACCGCGTGGTGCAGACCCTGGTGGACTTTACCCGTCCGGTCGAACTCCGGCTGGTGGAAACAGATTTGCGGCGCGTGGTGGAAGATGTAGTCCTGCTCGCCGGGCCTGAGGCAGAGCGGCAGGGAGTTGCCATACGCCGCTCGGTGCCGGAACACTCACTGCCCGCCAGAATCGACGCCGACCTCGTGAAGCAGGCGCTACTCAACGTAGTGCTTAACGGCGTGCAGGCTATGCCGCAAGGCGGAGAACTCGCCATCCGGGCCTTTCGGCAGGATGGCGTGGTTTCGCTGGCGGTTCACGACCAGGGGCCAGGGATTCCTCCCGAAGTTCGCGATAAAATTTTTAATTTGTATTTCACCACGAAAACAAAGGGCAGCGGCATCGGACTAGCTATGACTTACCGGGTGCTCCAGTTGCACAACGGCTCGGTGGAGTTCGAATCGCGTAACGGCGACGGTACCACCTTCTGGCTGCGCTTTCCCGCCGCCGAAGCCGCACTGGAGCCACCCTCGCAACAAACAACCTCGGTGGTCGTACAGGAAGCAGCAAGTTCGTGACAGATCAGCAATTTAACCGTTCTATCGAACTCGCCCGAAGGCAGTTGCCCCTGGCCGCGCCGGGGTATACAACTATGCCTATGTTTCGGGGGCGGACATTCCGGGGACGGAAGATTCTGTTGCTGTCGCTGCTGATGGCGGTTGCGCTGCTGGCGGGCTGCGGCAAGAAGCGAGTCTCGGCCAATCCGACGCTCGTTGCCAGTGTGCCCTCCCCAACTCCAGCGCCTGCGCCACCACCCAGTCCCAGAGCGGGGCCTCCTCCTCCGGTGAATACGGAGCCCAATCGCCCCATGCCACCCGAGCCGGAAAAGCCGCAACCCGAGCCGACGCGCCCCGCGGTTGCTCGCCGAACCACACCTCCCACGCAACCACCGCCTGCGGAGGATTCTCCGCGAGTGAATGTGCCTCCAGGACCGGCGCTGCCGGTTCCCGGACAGCTTTCCGCGGCTCTTTCGCGCGACGACCTGTTGCAACGGCGCTCCACCACTGTGCAGCTGCTGGAAGCCTCGGAACTTAACCTCAAGAATCTGACTCGCTCGCTCTCCAGTGACGAGCAGGCGGTGCTCCAGAACATCCGCACCTACATCAGGCAGTCACGCTCCGCCACCGAGATGGGCGACATTGAGCGCGCCTACAACCTCGCGCTTAAGGCACACCTGCTTTCCGATGAACTGGTGAAGCGCTAAGTGGTGTATTCGTTGCAAATCCGGCTTAATTCTTAGAATGAATTTCCTTCACCCACCCGGCAAGATCAGTGCATGATCCCTCGACTCACACTCACTCCTTCGTCGCTCGTGCTCCCTGGGGATGACATTCGTTGAGTACTCCACTAGGCCGCAGACCTAATATCTGCGCCACCGGTTGCATGGAGTGTGTTGAAACTTCGGGCAATGCAACCTATAAAGACCCACGTCTGCTAAAACCGGGCAGACATGGAGCACCTGCACCAGATCTTTGCTCTTATGGAGGGCATCCTTCCGGCTTTGCATCTGGCTTCTAGCGTGCCTCCTCTCAAGAATTAGGCCGCCCTAGGACAACTCGCGCACCTGCCGTCCCATCCTTATCTGTCACCGACAACATGCTTCAGGCGGAGCAGTTGCGTGCAGGAGAATCCCGTGGCAAACAAGAACACCGTAAGAGTTGAGAAAGACGCAAGAACCGCAGCCCGCCCGCGGGATCCGCGCCAGCAAGGCCCCAGTGATGTTTCAGCGCAACCGCAGATTGAACATCCCGGAAAAGAACGCGGGATGAATCCCAAGGCCGATCACGGCGAGAAATCCTACCGTGGTTACGGGCGGCTCAAGGATCGCGTAGCACTGATCACTGGCGCCGACAGCGGCATTGGCCGTGCCGTTGCCATTGCTTTTGCGCGCGAAGGAGCGGATGTAGTCGTCTCCTACCTGAGCGAGCATGAAGACGCGAAGGAGACTGCCAAATGGGTTGAGCAAGCCGGGCGCAAGGCTTTGACGATTGCGGGAGACATTCAGAACGAGCAGCACTGCCTTCGTCTGATTGAGGAAACCTACCGGCAGTTTGGACGGCTCGACACTCTGGTGAATAACGCTGCCTACCAGATGGAACACGAAGACATCCAGGAACAGACCACGGAAGAACTTGAGCGCACCTTCCGCACCAACGTCTTTGCCATGCACTGGCTCTCGCTGGCGGCGATGAAGCGAATGAAGCCTGGAAGCGTGATCCTGAATACCGCGTCGATTCAGGCCTACGATCCCAACCCTGGACTGCTGCCTTATGCCGCTACTAAGGCTGCGATTGTCAACTTCACCAAAGCCCTGTCCAAGGCTGCGATGGAGCAGGGGGTGCGAGTGAATGCAATCGCTCCGGGGCCGGTTTGGACTCCGCTTATTCCGTCTACGCTGACGGAAGAGCACGTCCATCGCTTCGGGAAGAACACGGCGTTTGAGCGCCCGGCGCAGCCAGCTGAGCTAGCCCCCATCTACGCATTTCTTGCTTCTGATGACGCCCGCTTTGTAACAGGGGAGGTGTACGGCGCGACCGGTGGGAACAAGCCGTACTAAGCTCAAGCTCTTCGGCTCGCTCTTCTCGTCTCACTCTCCGCGATTTTGGGAGGACGACTCCTGCTGTTGACCTGTGCCGGGAGCCTTGAACGCCACCAGTTCCGCCGCATTGCCTACTGAGCCGACCATCACCACCAAATATTGCACTCCATTGACCATGTAGGTCATGGGAGTGCCGGTCAGCACGCCCGGCAGTTCGATGGTAGCGATGCGCTCTCCAGTCTTCTTGTCGATCGCCCCCAACGTCTTGTCTCCCGTAAGGCGCTCGGAGGCTCCGGCGAACAGCAGGGTCTTGGTGGCAAGCACTCCTCCGCGCACGGGCTTACCGGTGTTGGGAACGGGCAGTCCCTTCGAGGTGAGGTACTTCTTCACATTTTCCGGCGTCTCGCCATTAGGAATCTGCCACAGGTGGTTTCCCGTGTTCAGGTCGATGGCAGTGATGCGTCCCCACGGTGGACGCGTCAGAGGCAGGCCCTGGGGACCGCGCAATGACGTGGGATTGCCGCGCACATAGTTCATCTCTGAATTGGCGCTTTTCTCCATTCCAAGCAGGCGGATGTCCGTAAATGAGGTGACAAAGAGCACTCCAGTTTCCGGATCGACTGCAGCGCTATCCCACAAGGCTCCGCCGTTGCCTCCGGGAAAGTAGAGCGTTCCTTTGGTGCCGCTGGGATCCTCTTTCAAGGAAGGCGGCGTGAACAGCGGGCCGATGCGGTATTGCTTGACCAGCTTAGTGGCCTCTTCCTTGAGCTCCGGAGTGAGGTCGTTAAGATCGTTGATTGAGAGTCCCTGCAAGTCAAAGGGCGCCGGTTTGGTGGGAAATGGCTGCGTCTTCGCTGTCTTCTCTCCCGGCACATCGCTTTGCGGGACGGGACGCTCCTCGATCGGCCAAAGCGGCTTGCCGGTCACGCGGTCGAACACATACACGAAGGCCTGCTTGCTGACCTGAGCCACGGCCTTCACCGGACGGCCATCCACGGTTACGTCGACCAGGACGGGCGCTGCGGGAACATCAGTGTCCCAGATATCGTGGTGCACCAACTGGTAGTGCCATACGCGCTTGCCGGTCTTTACATCGAGGCAAACGATGCTCGCGGAGAACAGATTGTCCCCGTGGCGATGCCCGCCATACCAGTCGCCGGTACCGTCTTCTACCGGCATGTATACATATCCAAGTTCTTCATCTACCGTGAGGGGCGCCCACGCGCCGGTATTGCCGCTGTACTTCCAGGAGCCGTTCTCCCACGTTTCGTGTCCGAATTCGCCGGGCTGCGGGATAGTGTGGAAAATCCAGAGCCGCTTGCCGGTGCGAACGTCGTAGCCGCGGATGTGTCCGGGAGCGTTGGACAGCGTTTTAGGAGCGGCTCCCGCCAGGAACGCGGAACCAATGACGACTACGCCACGGGAGATGATGGGAGGAGAAGAGGAGCCAATGGCTGCTTCGATCAGGTCGATGTCTTTGCCCAATCCGACCTTGAGGTCCACTACGCCGTTATCACCAAACTTCTGGTCCGGCACGCCTGTCTTGGCGTCCAGCGAGATCAGGTGATATCCGGGCGTGATGTACACAATCCGCTTCTGTGTGCCATCCGTCCAGTACGAGACACCGCGTCCGGAATTCCGGCGCGGAGAATTCCTCCAGCGCTGGTCGTTTTCCTCGGGGCGATAGGTCCAAAGCGTCTCACCGGTGGCAGCATCGACGGCAGCCACCGAGCGGCGGTAGCCTGCGGTGGTATAGATCACTCCATCCACCATTAGCGGCGTCACCTGACTGCGGAACTCTGGGTTCGGGCCGAAGTTGTCGGTCTTCCAGCGCCACGCTACCTCAAGATTCTTGACGTTGTTGCGGTCGATTTGCGCGAGAGGCGAGTAACGCGTGCTTCCAGCATCTCCCGCGTAGTAGCGCCATTGCCCATCCTGCGCGCCTTTCTGCGCCGCAGCCGGCACACTCATCGTAGTTGCTACCAACAACAAGGGCGCGAGGACTTGCAGAAGCAAGTGGCGAGCGGAAATCGAACGCACAGCTACAAAACTGGTCAAAGCCAACATCAAGGTTTCCCTCCGGAAGGTGCTGCGTGGATGTGCGCGGAATTGTATGCCGGAGCGCGTTGCGACTCAACTTTTAGCGGCTGCGGCAGGAGATAGCTTCTAAGTCTGATACTTTCGATTCTAAAGTGATGCGCAGGTGCTCCAGTGCTCCCCGAGGGACCTTTATGGGATATCTTGCTATCGCGCCCGAATGAACTGCACTGATCCGGGAGTTGAGATTTCCAGCTTCGTCCCGGTCGGTTTCAAGTCTCCGGTTCGAGGATCGACGCGAAAAACTACCACGTCGTTCGATCCCTGATTGGAGGCAAACAGGAACTCACCGCTCGGATCGAAGCTCATGTTGCGGGGCGTGCGTCCTCCGGAAGACACATTGCGAACATAGGTAAGCATGCCGGACTTCGGGTCCACGGAAAAAACTGCGAGGCTGTCGTGCCCGCGATTGGAGACGTAGACGAACTTGCCTGCTGCATCGATCAAAATTTCCGCAGTGGAATTTCTTCCTTTGTAATCGGCAGGGAGGGTAGAGAGCTCCTGAACCTGCTTGAGACGTCCCGCGTTTACCTCGAACACAGCCACCGCCGAGGAAGTCTCAT
>JBFXAV010000127.1:0-7001 GCA_050183935.1 Candidatus Korobacteraceae bacterium
CACCTGCATAATGAATCAAAACGACTCCCAGCGAGAGGTTCAACAGAAGACTGAAGCCGGAAAGAACCCCCCCTATTTTCTGCTGGTCTGAAGCGGGGAGGAGAATCACGCTGGCAGGAATCACGGCCATTGCCACGCAGTAGGGCGCCAGCAAGAGTAATACCCTGGCCGATTCAGCATATCCGTGGCCGAATAAGAGGATGCATATTTCTTGGGGATACACCAAAAGCAGCACCGCACTGGGCAGTAGCAGGTGTAACAAGGTACGGATGGCACTGTAGTAAAGCCGCGCACATTCGCCTTTGCTGTCTACGAACCGTGCAGCCATCACCGGATATAGAGACCCGCTGATAGCAGCCGCAAGAAGCACGGCCGGCATGATTGTCTTGAAGGCTGCCTGAAACACTCCGGTCGCATACTCACCCGCAAAAATAGTCAGCAAAACCGGCGGGAGGTACGTATTGAGGCGGTCCGAAAGCAAAACCACACTTAAAGGACGGAATTCCCGATTCACCTCTCGAATGATTTTCCGGTTCCATTGGAACTTGACTCGATGGAAGTTGCGGAGGTACATCGTCACAGCTAGCAAGAGGCTCGCCCCTCGGGCTAGAAGGTAAACAGCACCAATCGCTAATGCCCCATACCCTGCCGCCAGGAGTGCCCAACCGAGAGCGAGGCACCCGAAGCGCTCAACCGAGAGCGCAATCACTTCAAACTGAGTTCGCTGATGGGCACGGAACATGTAGCAAAAATACAAGGCAAGATTTCTGAGGTGCTCGGAAACCAGGATGCACAGCAGCAAAGACACACTCTGCTGCATGTAGCTGCTGAAAGCAAATGGGACTAATGAACCGAGAAAAACCATACTACCAAGAATTGCCCGTAAGCTAAGACCATTGCTCACGTAATCTTCTCGTTCCCTGCCGGAGGAGCGAGCCACCAACTTCATGACGCCAAGGCTAATGCCCGGATCCGACAGCACCGACGTAAGCAGCGCGTAAGATAGCGCAAATCCTATCCGTCCAAATTCCTCCACACCAAGATAACGGGCAAGCGCCACGATGAAGAGGAATACAACGACTGTTTCGATGACGGAGTAAACCGCAAGAATCGCCGTATTAGCCATCACGCGACGGCCTCGGGGCTGTCGGCCAGAGTGCTCGGATGAGAGCTTTTCCTCCGCTTCACGCGGGACAGCAGGTTGACGATTCATGCACTAAGTCGCCCGAATTCCTTCAAGTCAATTGGCATTAATGAATTTCCCCGGTACCGCATACTAGGGTTGCGTCACGGCGGTCCCGACCATATTGGGCATGGAATCCGAGATTCGCATCAATCTGTAGGTGACACCCGCCGTCAGCCAATAAATAGAGGCCAAAAACGGACTCTCCAAAACGAGGTTAAGAAGGCCATATACGCTCATGGACAGATGTCCAAGCAAGAATGCGTAGAGCAAGAAAGAACCCGCCTGTCTCCGCTGCCGGATCGAACGCCACCCAGACAGATAAAGATGCAAAACCAGCAACATGACCGGCACGAAACCAAGCAATCCTGTTTTGTAGAGAACAGTCAAAAACGAATTGTGCGGGCGAACATCGGTCGTTTCAGAAACAAAAGTGAACGGAACCCCAAATCCTTCCCCAATCAGGGGATTTTCGCTGAATCTGCGCAAAGCCTCTGCCCAGGCCAGGAAGCGGAAACCCGCATTAGCATCTTCTTGAAAATTCAGGGTCCCTGAGACCAGCTCAACTCTTGTTTGCTGCAGGAACCTGGAACCAGCTCCAGTGGAAAGCAGGATCAGCAGGACAATCAACGCGACGGCGGAAAAGGCGGCAAGTAGTTTCAGCCGTGCAATTTTGATCTTTTCTGTGACCATATTCACAGTGAAGAACGCGATTCCCATTACGGCTGCAAACACCACATATAAAGTCCTAGCGTTGGCAAGTACAAGGCCTACCCCGAGCAAAAGCACAAGAGACCATCCAACCCAGCGGCGAACAAGTCCTGCGGAGGTACAAAGCAGTACCGCGATCAGTGAGCTGAGAACGGCTGGGGGATAAAAAATGTAGCGGCGCTGCTGAGGAACACTCAAAAACCAGAGCAAGCCAATCACACTGGCAACGGCTGCCGCGGCAACGAAACAAACACAAAATCGTCGTACTGCGGTCCAGTCCTGGAATGCATAGAGTCCTATAAGTAGGAACAATGGATACATAGCAAGGGCAAAATCGCGAAGCACAAATATCGTTTCATTGCCTGTACTGATTCCCCGAAATACCTGAAAAACTCCCTCGAAGAAAAACACTGCCACTAAAATCGAAGCCTTGGGATAGAGCCTAGGCAGCCGCAGTGATGGCCAGACGAATCGGCCGAAAATAGCCACTGCCAGAACGATTTCTGTTATGAAGAGAGGAGTCCCGGGAAGATGTATGTAAGCAAAGTCCTTGGTGTAGCAAACCGTACAGAAAACAAACCAAAGCAAAACAGCTTCTAGACTTCCGATCATGCGGTGCTGAGCGAAGTTCCAAAACAGCGGCAGCGAAAACGCTGCCAAAATGTACGCAGCGAGATTCGGCTCGTACACCAGCGCCTCGCTCGAGAAATATTCCCAGTCCACATTTTGAGCACGGGTCAGTCCGTCGAGTGCGGCAATGGCAAGGCTACCGATGACGAGAAGCAACAGAGACAAATTCCGACTGGAGTTCAGCCGAAGAATGGACGGTTGCTGTGGTACTCGGGGAAATGAAAGAGATTCTGACATGAACTGGGCGAATGGACGAGTGAACTTGAGGGCTGCCGCAATCCTCTGTGCTAGCGATTGTGCTTACGAACGTTTGGGAGCTTTAGCCACCGGACTTTCTTCACCTCAGCCGTCATTTCCTGCAAGATCATTTTTTTTGAATCGGTCGGATCGATGTCTCGCCACCAAAGACCAGCTAATATCCAGGTACTCGCAAGGACTACGGAGCCAACTGCACCGAGCAGTATCAGCAAGACCCTTGGAGGCCACGACTTTCTCTCTGGAATCATGGCAGGATCCAGAACCTTTGCCATTGGAATCTCTTTAGCTTCCTGGACTTTGGCCAACTCGTACTGCTTGGTCAGAAACTCAAAAACCGCTTCGTTGATGGCAGTTTCGCGGTACAGGTCAGCGTACTGAACTCCTAAAATTGGAAGCTGGCGGATGGAGGGATACAACTGGTTCGTTGACACTTCGTCTGCCGAGCCACCCATTTTTTCCAGCTGCCGCTGGAGTTCTGCCACCCTTCCTTTCAAGCTCTTAATCCTGACATTTTCCGGAGTGTAGATCTGCTCCAAACCGCTCAACTGGGATTGGACTGCAATTAGCTCCGCCTGCAGCGCGGCGGCCGCATTGAGCATGGCCTTACCTTGCTCAGGAATATCGATCGCAGAATTCTTGCTGGCAAACTGGCTGAATTTAGTAGCAGACTTGTTCCATTCTTGCCGCACAACACTGAGCCGCTGCTCCAGGAATTCGCGCTCCCGGCGCGCGGAAGATGTGCTGCTGCTGGCCAGCGCCCTGTTCAGCTCTTCAATGTAGGCTTGTGCGATGTCCCTTGCACGGGTTGAATCGCGATCTGTGACACTCAGGCGCAACAGCCCGCTCTTGCGATCGACAGAGATGCTGGTGTTCTCTTCAAGCTCTTCGCGGGCGTCTTCCCACTTGCTGACCCAATACACTTTGCGCAGGTCGAACCGTTCGATGAGGCGATCTTCAACTGTGCGGCTCTGCAACACTCCGATCCAGAGATCGCCGCTCATCTTCAGACCCAGCATGCTACCAATCATGCCGCCCATGGATTCACCACCGGCACGACCTGTCGCCATTGCAGCTATCGCGGCCAGACCGGAAGATTCACTGTCCGGAGGCATCAGGCGTACTGTGGATTCGTAACGATTGGGAATGAGCAGCACCAAGACGGTAACAATCGCGACACCGCGTACCAAAAATTTCCAAAGCGTCTTTCGATGGCTCCAGAGCAAACCAGCTACGGATGACGTCAAGTCGTCAAGCCTGGGTCCAAACATCTCTTCCGGTTCCTGCGTTGGCGCAAGGACGCCGGTCGGACGATCTTCCGTGGACACCGAAAAACTCTGCCGCGAACTATCCAAAATTACCGCTCCTGCATGCTCTAGTACGTGGCTACGCACACGAGAATCGCCATACTATGCAGCGCTACGCGATCGATTTCGCAAAAGCATGTGGCATCAACATTCTAGCCCAGGTCTGCCTCTTAGTAGCGTAAAGACTAGTGTGAAAGGCAATGCCACTAGCTTGGTACCAATTCATCTCATCCGCCACTTGGGGTAAAGGGTCAACTGCGCGCTCATAGAAAAATTTGACATGGTGCGCGACACCAGCAATGGGAAATTCCAACGCTCATACTGTGCCGCAACGGTGAGACGAACCTGATTTCCCAACGCTATGTCGGCGCGGGCGCTGCCGTCCTTCAAGCTGCCGCCTTTAAGGAACTCCGGGCTGACACGGTGCGAGCGGTAGCCCAGTTCCACTGTGCTTCGGGCCGACAGCCAGAGTGTGCTCCACATCTGGAGTCCGCGGCCCTGGCGGCCTACCCAGTGTCCGAGAGTGTTTCCCTGGTTGGTGTAGCCATCCACGTAGCGAAGGTTCCAATAAAAGTAGCCCCAGTGTTGCAACCCCGGCAAATCGGTGTAGGGTCCTTCAATGCGGAAGTCCAAGCGGGGAAGCTTCGGCAACTGCGGAAAATACAAGCCGGGACGAATCGCGGAGCGCCGCGGGTAGGCAATGGGCGAGTACTCATCCTCGGCCATGGAATCGCTGTATAGGAGCACCCATTTGCGCAGACCCGGCAAACGATAGCTGAAGTCGAAGGCCGAGCGGCGGTCCCCGGCATCATCGGCCGCATTGAGCGTTGATCTGGATAAAAATGCACGGCGTAGGGAGCGCAAAGTTAAGGGATAATCGGGTCCCCCGAACACACCGCTGCGTGAAAATCCGAACTCCAGGTTCGGGGTCGGCTTAAAACTAAACTTCTGGGCATAGACATACGGCTGGCGTTCGAGAGAAACACCAAACTCTCCGTGCGAACCTGTCTGCGTATAGGCAAATTGATGCCCCGAGAGACGGCCTACCAGCGACTCCGCGCGCACCGGGCCAAGCCATCCCAAAATCCACGGCAGCTTGAGTGGCGAAGTGCGGGAGATTCGGAGCATGTCTACGGGCAAAGCACTGTTGTTCCAGAGAAACGCTCCACCTCTACCCGGCCCCCAAAGCAAGCTTTGGCGACCGAAGGAAAGTTCCCATCCATTGTGATTCAGCGATGCATACGCTTCCATCAATTGAAAGCGGCTTACGCGTGGAATGGGCACGTGAGGCGGAAGGAACGAGAGTGCGAACTCGTCGGCCACAGTGCGCTCCAGCGGCCGCTCAATGGGATTCGCAACCCCAGGCGCGCGCTGATACTCACCACGAGCGTACAGCGAAAACGGCCCAAGGGCAGCCCAAGCAGACGCGCCGCTCACGAGGTTGGCTCCTTCAGCGAATGGCCTGCCAAAGTCATTCACGACGGTGCGGCTGAAATGATAGCCATCCTGCAGCGGAGTTCCAGTAATGCCCAGGAATCGTGTATAGACAGATTCGACTCCAAAATTCAGACCGCTTCGAGTAGAACGGCTGTCTGCACTGAACTCCGTTTCCAGCAGGCGATAAAGCCGGGAGGCGTCACCGCTGTTCTCCCACTCATTTTCATTCAAGCTCAACAGCCCCTGTATCTCCTCTAGCAAGCGAACACATTCTGTGCGCGTCCAGGGACGGAGACCTGCAAATGCGGACGGCGCATATCCCAAGGCAGCAAGGCGGTCAAATGCCGGATACACCCAACTGTCCAGCGGAACGTAGACCGCTCCGGTGTTTCCAACCACCGAATCAGTATCCGCTAGCGCACTTGTCTGAGCGGGAATCGTGGAGAACGGAGTGCCGGTTTCCTTCTCGGGGCAAGGTTGCGAAAATCGCCCGGAGAGATCGGTGCACCGCGCATCCTGGGCAGGGACATCTGTCGCCGACGGGGTGTTGGGTGACTGCTGGCTCACTGGGGCAGAGCTTTCCTGCGCGCTCATGATCCCTGGGAAACCTAACGCAATCATCGTTACCATCCCCGCCAGCCCGTAGTGCAGGCCAATCCGTAATCCCATGAACACCGTCAGAAATTGGCGATCACGCCCGCAGCCAGCGCGAGCGACGACACCAGTTGCGCACTGGTCAGCAGGTCCCGCAGCCAAGGAGAACCGCTCAATACCTTCTCCGGAACCACGATGGTGTCGCCGGGACGCAGCCGGGTGGAGAGCACGCCTCCGCCCCACCAGCTCGAGGTACTGCCCTCGCCAATTACGGAGCCGTTGGCGCGGATCACGAAAATACCTTTCTTGTTTGCCAGGTTGGTAATGCCACCGGCCTGCCGCAGGTACCACTCGGCGCTCTTGCCTTCGCTGTAGGTAATGGCTGCGGCGTTGTAGACCTGTCCGCTCACCATCACAAAGTTGGGACGCTTGGGAATCGTGATCACATCGCCCGCACGGAGTTCAATATCGTCTGGCGTACCTTCCCAGCGCGAGAAATCCGGGGAAACATTGATGACCATGCGTCCGCTGGCGGGCTGGCTACGGAGAGAGTTGAGTGCCTGCTGCTGCTGCGCCGCCGCGGCCTGCACCATAGCAGCCTGCTCGCCGGGGGAAGCGCTCAGGCCCAGGCGAATGTCTTGCAGCCCCTGCCCCGCTTCCAATCTTCGAATCATGTCCTGACGAGTCCTCTCGCCCAGTTCCCTCACCTGCACGCGCTCAAGGACCGCACCGTAGGGATATGCGGTGGGGCGGAAGCCTCCAGCGCGCTTCAGCACTGAGCTGAGACGCTCGCCTTCCTGAATCCCATAAGTACCTGGGTGAAGCATTTCGCCCGCGACCGTAACGCCAGCGCCAATGTCGTCCCAACCGCCTATCTGGCGGAT
>JBFXAV010000128.1:0-6980 GCA_050183935.1 Candidatus Korobacteraceae bacterium
CGATTCGCGCCAAGGAGCGCGATCAACTTCTGGAGCGCGTGGGCGCCGACCTGCGCGACATCATGGAGTTCATTGACCCGGTGCGCATTACTCCGGATGGCACTCCGCTAAAGCCCGCGAAGGTAACGGCGGAAAAGACGAATACCGCGGCAAGCGCGGATTAATTCTCGAATAGCTATGAAATTGGCCCTGGGCGTCGTTGACACTCAGGGCCAAATTTATTTACTCCGCGCGCAGGACTTTCAACGGGTCCAGTCGTAAGGCGCGGTACGCGGGTACCAGGCTGGCGATCAGCGCCACAAGGGCCAGCATTGCCCCCACGCCAACAAGTGTTAGCGGATCGGATGCGCTCACGCCAAAGACGAGCGATTCCATGACCTTCGCAGACGCCAGCGCGGCGAGGGATCCAACTGCGATGCCAACGAGCGCGGGTCGCATGCCTTCTGCGATCACCAGACGAAGGATATCGCCTGCATGCGCGCCAAGAGCGGCTCTGATCCCGATCTCGCGGCTGCGTCCGCGCACGATGTAAGAAAGCACGCTGTAGATTCCAAATGCGGCGAGCAACAGCGCGACTCCTGCGAAAGCTCCGAGTAGCAGCGCGCTGAAGCGCTGCGACGTAAGTTCCCCGTCGAGCACCTGCACCATCGTGCGAATTTCTCCTACCGGCTGCTCTGGATCGATTTCGCGGATTATCGCAGCGGTAGCGGGTGCGAGCGTGGCGGGCGGCACCGACGTTCGTAGAACGAACGTAGCCTTGCCATAGGGTTCTCGCGTGTAGAAGTACACCGTGGGCGTTGACCCTTCAACGAGATTCCGCTGCTTAATATCACCCACGATCCCGACGACCTGTCGAAGCACCGTCTTCGAATATGGGAGAGCAGCCCGGAGTCCGATCGGGTCATCCTGTCCCCAATACAGCTTTGCGGCTTCCCGGCTGACGAGCAGCACCTCCCTGTCGTTCTCGACGATGTCGCGTCCCCGCAGCAGCGGAATCCCCATGGCCCGCAGGTAGCCAGGGGTAATCTGCCGAACTTGCACCGCTACAGGGTCGCGCTGAGGCGCGTATCCCTCGAGCGTGAGAGTCTGCGAGGATCCATCGGCGAAGGGCACACTGTCGATCGTTCCCACGGCCTCGACGCCGGGCAGTGCGCGAATGCGCTGCAATGCCGCGTCGAAGAATGCTGATCGCTGTACCGGCGTCGAATACCGTGTATTCACCAGTGTCACATCCATTGTGAGCACGTTGTTTGGATCGAAACCGGTATCGCCGTGCCTGAGAGCGAATAGGCTCTGGACCATTACACCTGCGCCCATCAACAACACGAGCGAAAACGCTACTTCGCACACGATCAGCAAGCGGCGCGTGCCGGTACCGATCGCGGCCTCGTCGCGTCCACCTTGCTTGAGCGCGTCGTTCGGGTCAGACCGGCTTGCTCGCACCGCCGGCAGTGCACCGGCGAGCACGCCGGTGAGAATCGACACCCCCAACGCAACCAGCAGCACGCGCTCATCGATCGAGATTTCCTCCGCCCTCGGTACCTGGCTGGCAAGCAGCAAAGACGCTGACCTGAGAGCCCAGTACGCGAGCAGAAGCCCGAGCGCGCCGCCCGCGCCCGCGAGCAGCAATGCTTCGGTCAAAAACTGCTGAAACACGCGTCCTCGTCCTGCACCAAGTGCCGAGCGAATTGCAATCTCTTTTCGACGGCTCAGAGCGCGAGTGAATAGCAGATTGCCGACGTTGGCGCAGGCGACAAGCAGTACCAATACGACGGCGCCAAGCAGCATGAGAAGCATCGTGCGGCTATTGCCGATGATTACCTCCTGCATGGGGATGACCACGGTCCCCCAACCATCGTCAAATCTTGAAACACGCGCGAGCCGTGCCGAGATCGCTTCCATCTCGGCTTGCGCCTGGGCGAGTTCAACACCTTTTTTCAGACGCGCAACGCCGTCCAGATAGTGATTTCCACGGGCGGCGCGCTGCTCATCCGTGAGTGCCATCGGTACCCAAACGTCAGAGGCCATCGCTGTCCATGACGCGACCGAGGCACTCGCCGGCATGACGCCGACGATGGTGTATGCTTCGTCATTGAACCTCACTGTGCGGCCGATTACGCTCGGGTTGCCGCCAAATTGGGTTCGCCAGAAGCGGTCGCTCAGGACGACAACGTAATTGCCGCCAGGCGTGTCTTCCTCTTGCCGAAAGACGCGTCCAATTGCCGGCCGCGTCCTGACAATCTCGAAAAAGCCGGCGCTCACTGCTGTCGCACTTACCGTTCGCGCAGTGCCTGTACCGGTGAGTGCGAACTCTCTAAAGCCGCAGCACGCATACGTTGCGATGCCCTCGAACGATTGAGCATCCCGCTCCCAGTCATAGAACTTGCCGGGCGAAAGCTCAAAAGGTCGACCATCCGGCGTCTTGGTAAATATCCGGACCAGGCGTTCCGGCTCCTCAAAAGACAGGGGACGCAGCAGGACTGCGTTTACGATGCTGAAGATCGCGGTGTTAGCCCCGATACCGATCGCCAGGATGCCGACGACCACGACGGTGAAGCCCGGCTTCCGTCCGAGCGCCGCCAGGCTGTAACAGATATCCCGCAGAAAAGCTTCAATCCATTGGAAGCCACGCGCGTCCCGGTGCGCTTCCCTGATCTGCTCCACTCCGCCGAAACGGCTGCGCGCTGTACGGCGAGCCTCCTGGGGAGGCATGCCAGCAGAGATCGCATCCTGCTCCGCCATTTCCAAATGGGCTTGGATCTCATCATCCATATCCTGATCGACCTGACGCTTACGAAACAATGCCAGCAGTCCAGCGGCCGCGCGGCGGGGCGTCATGAGGATGCCTCCAGGAAACGCGCCACTAAGGCGATGGTTTTTTCCCAGTTAGCCACGGCGACTTGAACCTGCTTCCGGCCCGACCTGGTTAAGGAATAGAACTTCACCTTGCGAGTAGTCTCGGAGATACCCCACTCGGCACTGATCCAGCCTTCCTGCTGAAGGCGCATGAGAGCGGGATAGACCGAGCCCTGGCTGAGCTGCAAGGAATCGCCGGATATCTGCTCAATGCGGCGGGCCAGGGCATATCCGTGCATCGTTCCCATAGCCTCCAAGGTCTTGAGTATCAGCAGGTCGAGCGTTCCATAAGGAACTTCGGATTGTTGTTGATGTTTAGACATGTCTATTTTCGACATGTAAGATGTAGACCGACTTGTTCGCGCTGTCAAGAGGAGAACGCGCTTAGTTCTCTGCGCACATTCCTTCAGCGGGGGAAGGAGGAGGACCGGGACCGCAACAATCCCACGCCGAGAATCGCAAGTCCAGCGGCTAGAATTGCGGCCCCCACATATGCCAGGTAGATCATCGCGTTCGGCTCAGTAGCATTAGGGCACGGAAAGAAAGAATGCCAGCGGCAGCAGAATAGCCGCGATAGGGGCGGCCACGCGGGCAAAATGCTTCAGCCCTTCCGAAAGATTGGCTTCATCCACATAGCGCAGTGCCACCAGCGAGAGCACCAGCAGTACTCCAGCGTGAGCGTGGCCTGCGCGCCATAAGTCCTGGCGCAACGGATTGGCCATGTAGGTGGGATCGCGTATCAAGAAGGTGAGAAGACTCACTCCTCCGAAGAGAACGCTGGGAAAGACCACCAGCAGGATGCCGGCGAGCTTGCGAGATTCAGGACTCATCGGGCCTCCACTAAGATTCGCGCTACAACTGCCTGAAACCTCAATCCTATGGCAATTCACGCGAGTCATCTACCTTGCTGCCCGGAGAAGGCCAGCGATGGCGGTTGAGGCCGGTCTGGGTCCCGGAGCATCCAAACAGATGTAAGATTTCCTTTCGACCGGACGCGAAATTTCTGCTGCGCTGGTCCGCTGGTTGAGGTTTCTATGGGAACTCTTAAATCTCCAGGCCTTAAGTCTTTAGGGAACGAGCTTACAGGCAGCGAACTCGGGCCGTTTCGCAATGAGCCTGTGCTGGATTTCAGCAATGAAGAGAACATCCGCAGGATGCGGCGCTCGCTGGAGCAGGTGCGTTCCGAGTTGGGTCGCGAATATGACCTGGTGATCGGCGGCAAGCGGCGCAAGACTGCGGACAAGATTCTCTCCCTCAACCCTGCGCGGCCTTCGGAGGTTGTGGGTGTGTTCCAGAAGGCGGGAAAAGACGAAGTTGAGCCTGCGATGGCGGCGGCGCTGGAGGCTTTCGAAAGGTGGAAGCGAACCACGTTTGAGGAGCGAGCGCAGTTGTTACTGGAAGCTGCCCGAATCATTCGCGAGCGCAGGCTGGAGTTTGACGCCTGGATGGTCTATGAAGTTGGCAAGAACTGGGCAGAGGCCGATGCCGATGTGGCCGAGTTGATTGACTTCGCAGAGTTCTACGCGCGCGAGGCACTGCGGCTTTCGCAGGCGGAGCCTCCTGTGCAACTACCCGGGGAGCGTGACTGGCTGCGGTACATTCCGCTTGGGGTAGGGGTGGTGATTCCACCGTGGAACTTCCCTTCCGCGATCATGGGCGGCATGACGTTGGCCTCCATCGTGTGCGGCAACACCGTGATCCTGAAGCCTTCGAGTGATTCACCAACGATTGCAGCCAAGTTCTTTGAGGTACTGGAGCAGGCTGGAATGCCACCCGGGGTGGTGAACTTCTGTCCCGGCGCAGGCGGCAGCTTTGGAGATGCACTCGTGTCGCATCCGAAGACGCGCTATATCGCGTTCACCGGGTCACGCGAGGTGGGGCTTCGCATCAATCAGGTGGCGGCCACTCACCAGCCGGGACAAATCTGGATCAAGCGGGCCATCCTTGAAATGGGCGGCAAGGACGCCATCCTGGTAGATGCAGACGCGAACATCGAATCGGCAGTAGAGGGAGTGGCAATTTCGGCATTTGGCTTCCAGGGACAAAAGTGCTCCGCCTGCTCGCGGCTGATTCTCCACGAGGATATCTACGATGATTTCCTAAGTCGATTGCAGGCGCGTGTGGAGAAAATTCCGATTGGCGATCCGGCGGAGAACTTTGCCATGGGCCCGGTGATCAATGAAGGCGCCATGAAGTCCATCCTGAACTATATCGAGATCGGCAAGAACGAGGGACGGCTGGTCACTGGAGGCCAGCGCGTCTCCAGTCCAGGCGAGGGTTTTTACCTGCAGCCGACGATCTTTGCTGACGTGAAACCCGGGGCTCGTCTGGAGCAGGAAGAGATTTTTGGCCCGGTGCTGGCGGTGATCAAGGCACGTGACTTCGAGCACGGCCTGGAGATTGCCAACGGCACTCAGTACGGGCTTACTGGCGCTGTGTACACGTCCTCAGAGGAGAAGATCACACGTGCCATGCAGGAGTTCCATGTGGGGAACCTTTATATCAACCGCAAATGTACGGGCGCCATCGTGGGAGCGCATCCCTTCGGCGGATTCAACATGTCGGGAACGGACTCCAAGGCAGGAGGGCCGGATTATCTTTACCTGTTCACGCAGGCGAAGTCGATTGCGAGGAAGATTGATTAAGCTGAGACCCGGCTCCTCCCCCGACGAAGTGAACGACTTCCAAGCGGTCGCCGTCCTCTACCACAGTTTCCTGCCAACGGCTTCGTGGGACGATTTCGCCATTGCGTTCGATGGCAACCCGGTCGGCCTTCATTCCCATTTCTTCAATGAGCGCGGAGAGGGCAAACGCTTTTGCGAGTTCGCGTTGCTCTCCATTGATCTTAATTTTCATTGTGTTCCGAAGATACAGGAGCCGTGCCCCTGAGGAAACCACAACGTCACGGATGTCACGCAGGCGGGTGCACATGAAAACGGCGGGTCGAGGAGCGGCCTTCAATCTCCACCTGAACCAGGACTTTTGCTTCCCGCCCTGAATCACCCTCGGCTGGCAGGGTGACCTCGGCCATGCCAGAACTGTCAGTAGAGGAATAGACATAGCGAGGACGGTTCTCCCCGCAGGTAAAGCGCACGGTCAGCGCAGCATTTTCCACGAACCGACCCTGGGTGGCGGTTTCGCTGTGCTCGATGAAGTGCTCTTCGCTCTCACCAGTAACTTTCAGAACCAGCAATACAGCCTTTTGCTCGCGGAGCCATCTGGCGTCAGTGCATTCAATGATTAGTGAACCAGTGGTCAGGCCGTCCGAACTGGCGACCAGTGCCTCTCTGTCTCGTGGCAATGGTAGTGGCTTCGGTTGTGGTGATGATTGTGGCTCGTCGTGTTCGGATTCGGGTTTCGGTTCCGGCTCTGGCGGCAAGACTGGCGAGGCGGCAGGTCTTGCCTTGGCGAGCAGGCTGACATCCAATTCCTCTAGCTCATCGGTAATCGCGGCAAGCTGGGAAAGGTTTGCTGCTGTCGTGGGAGCGTATGCCGCTGCAACCTGAACGGCAGCAGCGGCGGCGGCTTCGGATACAGGATTGGATACAGGAAAGGTAATGCCCAGTTCGGCCAGGGTTCCCTCGCGTACGGAATCCACTATGCGCCGGTGCTGCGCTTTAAGGGCTTCCTGCACGCTGTCTTCGGCGAAATCAATCAGCACGGCATCTTCGGGAAAGGGATTGGTACATTTTCCGATACACTGCCCGCGAACGAACACCTGAGTTTGCAGCAGCAGTTCTTTATGGCGGGCTTCACTCTGGACGTGGTAGACCACGGCTCCCGCTTTCACGTCCGTATTGAAGCCGAAGATCATGGATTCGAACGCCCGATCCTGAGAAAGCGCCCAAAGTACCCCTCCAGAGTACTGCCGAAATGCTGGAGTCCGTGCCGGGAATCCAGGGGGAGCCGCATAACCAACGTACAGTGCGGTGCTGAACGCAAGGATGCCGTCCCGTCGGCTTGACACTGCCGCGCGCCAATCTCTATAGTCGAATGTTTCCCCTACGTAGTTGGACGCGCATTATATACAGGGCCTTTTATGCCGGACAATTATTTCGCCCGCTACTAGCCGCTGCTGATACAGGTGCTGGTCGCGCTTGGGCTGGCGAGTGGCATGGTGCTGC